>JANMNK010001119.1:0-8334 GCA_031373875.1 Pirellulaceae bacterium
GCCTGGAGACCCGTCCTACACTTTTCGAACCCAAAACTTCAGTAATGAAAAAGCACTAGCATGACGCTCAACCAAGGCTACAGTTATCGTCATGTCGTCCAGTCGCACGGTGGCGGTCGCTCACCGCTTGAATATTTTGCGAAGCATTTTTCGCATTCGACCGAATCAGAATGGCGAGACAGATTTGAGTTCGGCGAAATTCTACTCGACGGCAAACCGGCGAAGGGGCACGAACAACTGCGAGCCGGAATGATCTTGGTCTGGAATAGGCCCGGCTGGCTGGAATCAGCCACGCCACAGGAATACGGAGTGCTTTTCCAAGACGATCATTTGCTGGTTGTCGATAAACCAAGCGGCCTGCCGACAATTCCCGGCGGTGGCTATTATCAAAATACGCTGCTAAGCCTCGTTCAACGCGACTTCCCCCAAGCCAACCCATTGCACCGACTGGGCCGAGCGACTTCGGGATTGGTTCTATTTGCCATGACCACCGAAGCTGCCAATTTGCTCAGCCAGCAATGGCCGCAAATCAAGAAACAATATCAAGCACTCAGCAGCTTGGTTGCCATGCAAGACACCTACGACATCCAAACTCCCATTGGCAAGTGCGATCATCCGCTGCTCGGCAAAGTTTACGCTGCCAGCGAGACCGGCCGCGCGGCGAGAAGCGTAGCCCGAGTCGTCGAGCGACGCGCCAGCACCACCGTCTTCGAAGTAGACCTCCACACCGGCCGCCCGCATCAGATCCGAATCCACCTAGCCAGCATCGGCCACCCCCTAGCAGGCGACCCACTATACATATCCGGCGGCCACCCAAAAACTGCCCAGGCCGGTTTACCCGGAGACGCTGGCTACTCCCTCCACGCCAAACGCCTCGAATTCGTACACCCAATAACCAACAGAGCAATCACAGTAAACTCCCCGCTACCCAAGATCTTGCATACAGACTGAATTCATATTTGTGAGCATTCTGAAACCGGGATTTCCTTCGTCCCCCAAACATGCCTCTATCTCGCTGAAATTGCGCACACCAATCCTCAGCCCGCTTCGTAATCCTTTTCCCGCAACTCCGGTCAACCCTGCCTATGCGTTGCTAATAAGCGAAACGCCAAAACGTAAGTTCCATTTGCCGCTCCAGTGTGTCAACCCAGTGCGAGTTCGACAACCAACGATACTCGCGCAAGACATTTCAAATGAAAAGATAAAGTGTAACTTTCTTTTCTTCAACTCGCTGATACCGTATCAAACAAGAAACGAGCTTTGGCGCCAGTCGATAATCGCCGACCAGGGAAAATATGTTTCTACCATGTTCAATAGCTTGGGCACCGAGTAACTCGCGTGTCAATGGGAATGACGGCACTTGCAGGTACGCCTAGCATTCTGCGTCTTAGTTAAGCTTCGCCATCAGCGATTGCTCAACAGTTCATCCAGACAAGACAATAGGCGAAGGAGAGGAAAAAACCGTTGGGTGTCAGTAAAAGCAGATCAAATCGACGGAAAAATCGCTCCATCACGCTAACTCAATGTGGCAATCTACTTCAACCAAGCATCCTCGACTTCCAGGACGAAAAGCATCGGTCTGCCTATTAATTAGTTCACTTACACTATGACTTACTAACTTTGTCCTTCGACCCGAAAAAACGGCACTAGCTACCAGCGTTTCAAGTAGCATGTCAGGAGGAAGCGTCCGACTACCGATTCGTACGACAACATTTGATTTGCGTGCTAGAACCGTCCCCAATGATCGCCACATGTCCGAGATAAACTCCCAATATGCTGCAGCTGTTGTGTGGCGATCATCCCGGGAAAGCCTCGAGCGCACCGGGTGGTCTGGACCGCCAAGAAACCACAAACGGAGCCACTGATCTTCTTCAAAATTCGTTACGTCAAGGTATGGCGGAGACGTAATCACGCACTTGATGTCTCGATCTGTCAACTTCTGCGGAAGCGATCTCATGTCCTGATGAAGCACCCTAGCCTCGCCACACGGAGGTTCGGACTTGTATCGAAACCGAGCACGTTCAGCAATCAGCTCGAAAACGTCACGCTCGGGTGCTACCAAATTGCGTTCTTGCCAAAAACGCACGGAGTAAGCTGGTTTTGTCGAAATTGTGCGCGGCATCTGGTTGCTTAGATAAGAACTCGACTTGTCCATCTCGCCATGTAACGACCCTAGGACCAGTGCAGCGAGCATTCCGTCAACGCGATCTTTTCTCCATCGCAGCGTCGACTGCAAATAGCAGAGCTGTTGCAAAGTCCGGCGACTGAATGCGTGACGAAAAAACACCGGAAGCCTGTCTGCAGGATGTCGCCAAAACCGAGCGTCGAAGTCATTATTGAGAAGACTGAGCCTCCGCAGCACAGACTCCAATTTTGGCGCACTGGTCTTCGCGCGTGTCAGACAGAATGCCACATCATTGACATCACACGCGATGGCTCTGCGACCCATTAGCAATGACTGAAAAGGCGTCGTACCGCGCCCGCAAAAAGGATCAAGTACAATATCCTGTTTTTTCGTTAACTCACTGACCCAATGTTCGACGAATGACTCGGGGAACATTGCGAAGTACGGACAAATAGAGTGAAATCTGTTTCTCATGCGATCTTCAATCCATGTTTGACCGCGGCGGCCGCCACCCAATCGGTAATTTGTTTGACTAATTGCGACGGCAATTCGGCGCAGTATTCCATAATTCGACATCGATCAAGTAATACTCCACCGTCTCTTGATCGGTCGTACCAACGATCGATTACGCGATCGGTAATGAAGTAGAGACGTACAGGCAGCACAGTCGGGTGTTGCCGCACCCATTTGGAAAAAAAGTCGTCGGGCCTGAGTTTCATCAGATCCGATTCCCAACTGGTGCCAGTCTTACATTGTCCAAAGCCAATTAACTGGCCATGTCGACTGTCGGAAAAACGCCGCCACACAACAACATCGAGCTTGCCATCCTTTGCCGTGATCGGTCCGTCACTCTTTGCGTCGAAACCCACTCCCTCGCACAAATTTACGCATAGGTTATTTACTGCCGCCTCAAACGTACTGACATCGATTGGATCGTGGTCGTGCGACCCGTCCACAAGTCTACCAGTACCAAACACGATTGCATTGACGCGGTTATCATTTTTGCCGCCCCAAAGCCGGAGACTTACTTCACGGCAAAGTTGCTCGAAGAAGATCGCTGCATCGTGCGTCGCATGTTTTCGGTCACTCTTCATATTCAAACGGGTACACAAAACCAGGAATAAGTAGATCATTCGATCCGCGTCGCCAATATCTGTTCGGTATGCAATAAGATCCCCAGTTGGGTCGACTTGGTACGGGTATGCCGCACCCATCGTTCCAATGTTTGAGATTCTTGATTCCAAATCTTTGATCGAGTCACGGACATACTGCAAGACTGTGTCTTGGGACATTTGCTCGGCCTCTCGCTCAATAATGCGAGTGATGTCTAAAGCCGAAACGTTCTTGTCCGCACGACGTAAGCATTCAAGCTCAATGAAATCACCGATCTCATTTAGATTTGCCGAATGAGGTTTGGGGATGCTTTTGATTCCACTCACTTTTTACTGCCCCTCTGACTTTCGATTTCTTCGGGGTTTTTTTTTCCGATCCATTTCATCTAGCAAATCTGACGCGATATTTAAGATCGATTCCGCTAATGCATAAAGGTCACTTTCTCCATTAAATCCAGTCGACAGCGTACCCCTTGCCTTCTGTAGCGATTCTTTGGCCCTATGTAATGCACTTACAAACAGTAGGGAGTCGCCATAGCTAACTTCTAACGCCACGTTTAAGGGCAGTCCCGCTCGAAGCGAATCGGTCGCAGCCGAATCTTTCAGGACTTCATTTAGCTGCCTTAAGTGAGGATTCTGGCTCTCCACGACTGCGGGCTGCTCAAGAGTTTTGTCGCCATACATCCAAGTAAGCAACTCTCCGAGTTCCTTCATGCGCGAAGTCGGGACCGGACTCGTTGATTCTGCGGACCCATCCTTCAGTTTGATAAACTCGGCGATGCCGTCGTAATCTAGGCCCGTGTACAGATGGGAAAATGAAAAATGCGATTTGTGGCGATTCGCTCTTGAAAATACTTTCGCCTTCTCTGCCTGCTGAATCACCATCAGGGCACGATAGAACCTTTGCACAGTACTATGCTTATCGCCGATCTGTGCCGCTATATCTTCGAGCGGAACCTTAAAAACCTGGTGAACTTGCGCGACGTACTGAGCCTTGGCGTATGAATCCCACTTAGCAGGGCCGTTGACGTGTTTGAATCCAAGATACTGCCAAGCTTTCTTCCGAGTGGTCTTGATGACCGGAAGTTCGCGCAATTGAGAGATCGCTTCTGAGCTGATTTTTGGTAGATCAGTAGCACGTAAACGCGTTCTAGCAGCATCGTCCGTCAAAAGTTGTACCGCCGCCAATCGACGGTTACCTTCAATGACATACCATTTTTTACCCGCTGGTACAACGAAAAGCGGTTCGTAGTCGAAGTAGCCACTTGCAGAAATGGAAAGCGCGAGCTCATCAACGGCCATGTGCTGCCACAAAATACGTAGCAACTCATCCTGCGTTGCCTTGCCATTATCGAGATGCTCAATTAACCGCGGGTTTTCAGGATCAAAGAGCAACTCAGCCGTTGGAAGCCAGTCAATCTTGGTCGCGTCACCTTCGTTACTCGGTCGAGTTGTGCTTTTTTTTACCATGAGTACGTCTACTGGAACTCTTTTCAGCTGGCTTCCCACGTCCGTCGTTGAAAAATCGGATAGAAGTAGAATAACTTCTCAGACCGCAAGGTTTTCATACTCGGCCGGGTAAAAGCCGAAATAAACTGCATTTTGATTCAACGCATCCTCCACAGTTTGATTCCCCCGGTTTTTTGCCGAAGTTACGATGACATGAGTTAATTTGGCGGTTTGGAGAAGCTTACTCTGACGGCCACTCCGCGACGAGTCGACTCGCGTTCAAAATATTAAAAAAAATTCAGACGAATTTTTCTGCCTTGCCAGGGTCACGACTTAAATCGTTCATGCGAACCCGACGCCAGTGTTGCCTTCGCGGAACCAAACCCAGTGTCAATAAAGCGAGAGTCGGCCTTCCGTAACGTCAGCGAACAAGCGCTTGGATCTGACAATTCTTAGAGCGTCCTTGTTCGGTCGCCAAAACTACGCGCCACGAACAAAGCCATCCTAACCAAACAATAGCAAAACCGTAATATCGCCTATCCTGTCGTTTTCTTGAGCACCCTGACTATTTTAGGCATTTGCCATCCAGGTTGCACTCGTTGCCGATTTTTCCATTCTGGTGGGGAATTTCAAAATACACCCTTGTCTACTTTTGGTCCTGAATAACTGAGTTGACTGTCGTTGTTATTTGATATAGACAAACGTTTCGGCGATTTATCGATCAGCCAATTCCTATGGCTCTCCTACAGGTCGTTCACCGACGTCCGAAGCTACAGCCCACTCCGGTGCCCCAAACGGGAGCACGTAATTCAAGACGGTGGCGGGAACGTCATTAACTTCATCTCCGGCCCAATTCTAGGCCTGTCAATGTTCCGGTGCTTGTGCCGAACTGGTCGGATTCGATTCCGAGGCGTTGGATCATGTTGACGTAGAGATTGCACAAGGGCGGGGAGTTTTTGACATCAAAGGCCAAGTGCTGGCCGTGTTGGTAGCCGCCACCTGCGAGGAGGACGGGGAGGTTCTTGGTGGAGTGGCTGCTGCCGTCGCCAAGGTTGCTGCCGAGGAAGACCGTCGTGCGATCGAGTAAGCTGATGCCGTCTTCCTGTGATTGTTTGAGCTTGGCAAGCAGGTCTCGAACGGTCTTCATCGTTTCTATTTCAACGATCTTGAGCTGTTCTAGCTTGCCTGGGTCCTTGCCGTGGTGGGACAGGTCGTGATGCCCCAGTGACACGCCTTCGATGGGCGGAGCGAAACTGGAACCGGCCAGCATGATCGTGATCAGACGCGTCGAGTCGGTTTGTATGGCGAGATGACTGAGATCAAAGAGCAGACGGGTGCGGCCGATCAGGTCAGCGGCGTTGGGGATGTCTTTGGGTGGCTCGACATTCACTTTGGGTTTCGGTTTCCGGGACCAGCTTTCGTCTTTGACCATGCGCTGCTCGAGTTCGCGGACGCTGGTCAAGTATTCATCAAGCTTGTCGCGGTCTTCGTTGCCAAGGCCAGATCGCAGCGAATTCGCTTGATCACTAACGTCATCGAGAATGCTGCGTCCGTCTTCGAGTCGGCGAATTTGCTCCTGCACGTCTTCGGCTTTGCCTTCGAGGAACAGGCGGGCGAAGACTCTGGATGGTGAGTTGTCGGCGGCGATCAATGCACCGGTGCGAGTCCACGATAGGCCGCCGGAACCTTCGCCGGATAAAGCGAGACTGGGGAAGCGGGTCTGAGTGCCGATGTGATCAGCGGCAAATTGGTCAAGCGAAATCGTATTGCGAAAACCAGGTCTACCCGCTCCCGGCGCGCCAGTGAGGAAGCTGGCGGAGGCTTGATGCGCAAAGCTGGAACCCATGCCGGCATGAGCCAATCCAGAGATGACCGTGAACTCGTCGCGGTAATCTTTGAGGATGTCGAGATAGGGTGAGAGCGTATAGTCTTTACCGGATTGCGTCGGGAAGAAATTGTCGGGATGCAGTCCGAGCGGTGCACAGATGCAGATCATGCGACGCGGCGACTGCTCGGCGGTCGAATCGCCTTGGGAGTCGTTCGCGAAGACGTTGAAATGAGGTAGCGCAAGTGCGATGCCGGCGGATCGGATGAAAGTACGTCGGTGAATGTTCATGGGTGAGCTCGGGTTAGCGAAGTCTATTATCAAATGATCGGTTTCTGCCGGCTGTTATATAGTCAAACGTTGCACTCATTGTCGAACAATTGTCCTCAATTGTTCTGCGCGGCTGAATGCTAGTGATCTGAACGATTGAGGACAATCGTTCTACACTTTTTACTGTGCGACTTAAAACTATTTGATTTGGAACCATTGTAGAACGATTGTCGTCAATCGTTCGGTGTTGCTGAAAACCAATGCTCTGAACGATTGGGGACAATCGTTCAGCGTTGCTGAAGGCCAGTGATCTGAACGATTGGGGACAATCGTTCTACACTATTTACAGTGCGACTCAAAGCTGTTTGATTGGGAACTATTGTAGAACGATTGTCGTCAATCGTTCGGCGTTGCTGGAGAACTCTGAACGATTGGGGACAATCGTTCTACACTGGGGACAATCGTTCTACACTGGGGACAATCGTTCTACACTGGGGACAATCGTTTTACACTTTGAATAGTAAGACTTAAGACTATTTGCTTTGGAACAAGGGATTCTGCACGATCTCGTGGATCAACGCTTTGAATCCATAGTTCTTGTCGCGAACATGATTGACGATGATTTCGATCTGTGGCTTGTCGGCATAAGTTGGTGCTGCACCGGTGCCGTAGGCGAGCAGTTTTTCGGCGAGGTTGCGGGCGAGTTGGTCTTTGTCTTCTAGAATCAGTTGCTTGTATTCGTCGATGTCGCGAAATTGTCGTCCGTCCGGCAAGGCATCGCCAGGAACCACAGCGGGACCATTCCAGAATCGCACTTTGCGGCCGTTAATTTCTCGTGGCTCACTGGTGGCGCGGTAGTGGTCTCGCCAGCCACCGATGACGTCAAAGCTTTCGAGCGCGAAGCCGGGTGGATCGATCTCGCGATGGCAACTGGCGCAGCGCTCGACATTGCGGTGCTTGGCAAGTTGCTCGCGGATCGTGGTGGCACCGCGGATGTCGGGCTCAATCGCTTCCACATCGCCCGGTGGCTTGGGTGGTGGCGTGCCAAGTATGCGTTCCAGCACCCAGGAACCGCGAATGATAGGTGACGTTGTAGTGCCGTTGGCGGTAACCTTAAGCACACTGCCCATCGTGAGCAGTCCACCGCGATGACTGTCACTCGGCAGCATTACTTTGCGCATTTCCATGCCTTCGACGCCAGGAATGCCATAGTGTTTTGCCAGGCGTCCGTTAAGGAAAGAAAAATCGGAACTGACGAAATTGGTCAGCGGCAGGTCGTTCTTGAGCACTTCGTCGAAGAACAGCGAAGTCTCCTTGAGCATCGAAGTCTTGAGGATGTCGTCATACTCGGGGTAGAGCGTGCCGTCGGGCAAGGTAGCATCGATGGCGCGGAGGCTGAGCCATTGGCCAGTAAAATTGGTGTTGAAAGCCTTGGCCTTGGGGTCGCTGAGCAACCGTTCGACCTGCTCGCGAAGCACGTCCGGCTCATGAAGTCTGCTGGCCGCAGCGAGTTGGAAGAGTTCTTCATCGGGCATCGAACTCCACAGGAAATA
>JANMNK010001136.1:0-2663 GCA_031373875.1 Pirellulaceae bacterium
GCCGCATTATCTGGTTCGGCCGTAGACAATAGATTAGTTAGATTCGATGGTGTTGGCAGCGGCCCCTCGTTGCTGATGAGTTGCTGGAGCGAAATGCCGGGAACGTATTCCATTTCTAAGAAGTGAGTATCTGCAATGCAACCAATAGCATGCAGGCCGACAATATTTGGGTGGATCAACGCCGCGGCCGCCTGTCCTTCTTGTTGAAATTGGGCAATGTATTCGTTTTCATATACCCCATGTTTGGGTGCCAAGATCTTGAGGGCGCAATGGCGTTGCAAGTCATCGTGCAACGCTAGATAGACATGCCCCATCGCTCCGGCACCGAGCAACGAGACGCATTGATATATGTGAAGTTTACGTCCGATTAATTTGTGATCACCGATACGTTGTAGCTGGTCAAATTCAATTTTTTCCTCAGAAAAAGAAACCGTTGACTGAAAGCAATTCACTTCAGAAGATTCGAGAATCGACGCGATTTGCTCCGCTGACAAGCTCGGGAATCGCTGGGCATAGTCACTCACCACCGGTTGCCCATGCTGGGCAAACCGGAAATCAACCTCCAAGCCAATTAGTTCTTTCAGGAGCCTTCGGCAGTCTAGCGGCGTTACGCCGACGAGAAAGCTTTCGATACGCGGAGATTGACCATTCGACAGCGCATGTTGAAACTCGTCACAGCGGACATCTATCCTGCGTTCTGACGCTAAAGAATCGAAGTCTTCATCATGCATGTCGCCACTTTCCTTCAATGTTAGGGGCCCCTTGGGATGAACGGTTTACAAACCACACCACCGGAAGCTAAGGCAATAGCATAATGCCCATCTGTGTCCTCATTCCGACATTCAAAAGCAAATTAGCTCAACAAAGTAATGCATCGAACATAGCATCTGCAGCATCCGGGCATTAAATTATACACTTTTCGGTATGATGCCGTGCTAACTGCGAGAATTTGCATATCCAGCGGCCAACTTGAACTTATGCCAATTTTTCCAGCTACTTATTCCACAAGAACAGAATTCGACATGCAATCAACAGACGCTTCGGTAACGAACTGGTTACGCAAACTCGAGGCCGGGCATGATCAAGCGGCACAGCGATTATGGGATATGTTTTTTGAGCGATTGGTCTTGTTGGCTAAGCAGCGGATGCGGACATCACCACATGGTATCGCCGACGCTGAAGATATCGCGTTGAGCGCCTTCGCCAGTTTCTGTCTTGGAGTTCAGAATCAACGCTTTCCGGAACTGAGCGACCGAAATGGCCTTTGGAGGTTGCTGGTCAGCATCACGCTCCGCAAATTGATGCATATGCTTCGCGACCAGAACCGAAAGAAACGCGGTGGGGATTTTCGTCAGATTCCTCAAACTACCGACTCCTCAGGCAGTCTAACCGAAATCGAGCAGATTATGGCTCGTGAACCAACGCCCGAGATTGCTGCTCAGTTAGCAGAGCAATATGATCAGTGGATGCGGGCATTGGCCAGCGAGGAACTCGTGCGTCTCACACAATGGAAACTCGAAGGTTTCACCAACAGTGAAATCGCGATAAAATGCGGCCTCACAGCACGCACTATCGAACGCAAACTTAACTTGATCCGCAAGATCCTCACCCAAGCTGTGTCCGACGAAGAAATCTTGATAAGTCGCAGGTGATGGTAGCGCCTCCAGATAGAACCAGTCATCTGGAGAAGATCGAATTCCGACTTCTCTCAATATTTTGATGGCATCTTTCCCGTGCTGAGGGGAATCTTCCATAATCACCCAAGCGATCAGAACGGCAACTTCGATGTATTCGGGTGCAATCATTTTTGCTTCGTATGCCCACTTTTTTCCGTTTGAAAAATCACATTCAGCGACTGCCATCCATCCACGGATTAAGAAAGGCTTTTCGTCGCGAAAAACGCAACGCTGGCTTGGAACGCTTCCTAGCGGGCACGTTGCGGTAGTCGACAAATCCAACTCGCACCGGTTTGACACGCCGGAGCAGCGAAACCTCGTTCGAGCTTCACGCACCGGTCTTGGGTGCGCGGTCGGGAAGTGCTATTCCGTTGGTCACCTATCGGAAGATTTTGCCGATGCCGCCGAACTGAGCGAGAAGAATTCGAGAGATTCCACCTGTCCGACCCGGTTAGCCTACAATGGATGGCGTGCCGGAAGGGCCTGTGCGGAAAAACCATGTTGGCGGTCGCGGGCTGTTGGTGTAACAATTAGGAGGATCAAGAGATGTCAACAATTCCCGTTGAATTACCAGACCATTTGCAATCGTACGTCAACGAAAGTGCTGAGCAAGCCGGATTTGCAAGTGCCAGCGAGTATATCGTCGCACTGGTCGCCGCTGCGAGCGAGAAGCAGGGAGCGATTGAGCAGGCGTTGATAGCGGGAATCAAAAGCGGTTCAGCGGAACCATGGACGGACGATGAATGGCAGTCGATCAGGAGTCGTGTAGTCACGAAGGCCTCGAGTAAGTGAGCAATTTGAAGCCGATATACGACGTCCCAAGGCAGCGGCAGATGTCGAAGGGCACGCTTCGAGTTCTACGCGGTGGTCAAGACTTGAGCATCGAATTAGAGAAAATCTAGCCACCGCAAACGGAAGGTTTTGCGACGCCGCCCCGAACGGAGCGAGAAAACGCAGCGTACTGTGCGAGCTCCATTACGAAGCAAC
>JANMNK010001137.1:0-3288 GCA_031373875.1 Pirellulaceae bacterium
GCAGAAAAAGACCCGAATAAACGATACGAATTCGAAGAGTCACTCCGCAGCCTGGGATTGATTCCGCAGAGCGCGAGAAACAAAGCCGTTAGCGGAAAAGACGACGCTTTGCGAGGAATGCAAGAAGAAGGATCGCGAGTACGCCCCCCCGATGCCCTTCGCGAACAATTCGACTCCTTCCGCCGAGCACTCCAAGAAAACACTCCCAAAACGCCCAACAAGTAATCGTTTGTTATCAGAACCCTAACTGCGTGCCTCGACGGAAACAGGCACGATAGCGAAAATCGCTTGCTGTTCCGTCAGTCGTGCAACTCAATTCGCTTGCCGCTGTCCGCTTCGAAAAGATGTAGTCTCTCAAGGGCGATTTCGAGAATACTCGATTCTGATTTTGGATCGGGAAGCGGAAACTTACTTGGAAACAGTGCGATCAACTCTTGCCCGTCATCCGTCCATCCTTGCCAATTCCAGTACGACCCCAAGAACGAGCGGGTACGCCAAGTAACCTTTGCTTGTATTGATTGCTGTGGCTTATCGCTAAGTTCATTGGCGTTTTGTGATTGCCACACACGCCAGTCTTCGGCCCGAATGCCGATATCGACTTTGACTTGGCCGACGTCCTCAGCAAAGCCAAATCGCTGACGGCCCAAAACGTTGGACAAGGAAATCCGATGCTTCAAAAATTCTAGCTCGATTCGATCCTTAGTTCTATGCAGTAAACCTGCGTAGAACCGTGTATTGGCATCCAACAAACTGGCGACGTTACGATGGTTTGGACGGTTGTAGATTGCAGGTGGCGTGTCGACTTGTTGAATACGCCCGTTGTGCATCACAGCAATGCGATGGCCAAGCATCATGGCTTCTTGAGGGTCGTGGGTCACGTATACCATCGTTTGGCCAGTTGCCCGCTGGATTGACATCAGTTCCTGACGCAATCGGATTCGCAGCGTTGAATCGAGATGATTGAGAGGCTCATCGAGCAACATCAACCCGGCTTGCCGCATTAACCCGCGCCCCAAGGCAAGCCTTTGGAGCTGCCCCCCCGACAGTTGATTAGGCTTGTAATCCAACTGGCCTTCGAGCCCCAGCAAGCCAGCAACATGATTCAGTCGGGTGTCGATTTGCGTTCGATCTGGTTTGACTCGTTCGACTGCCGACCGAAGATTTTTTTCGACCGTCATATCGTCGTAGAAGCCACCGCTTTGAAAAACGATCGATACGTCACGTTTGTAGGGGGGGACCCGAGTTACGTCTTGCCCGTTAAAACAAATCGACCCCGCGTCGGCGGTCTCAAGTCCTGCCAACATCCTAAGCGTCGTTGATTTGCCACAACCGCTTGGTCCGATCAATGCCAGCAATTCGTGCTCGTATATTTCGAGTGACAGCCCACGCAAGACAACTCGATCTTGAAACGATTTGGAAACATTTTTTAGTTCGGCCTGGATCAAACGGGATTTCCTCGAGAATCTATGTTGGTCAATATTTAGTGATCAGTTTCTGTTCGTAAAGTGCTGAATATTTTTGTTACTCTTCATAGTAACTCAACTGATCGCTTAAATGGGTTGGATTTGAATTTGGGGACAAGTTCACTTAACGTTGTATTTAGTTAAGGGTGCATCTTTCCATATTCGCAAATGAAGTCGCAGCATGTTTTAACATGGTTGGGTTTGACGACTGGGTAGGGTGTGAATGCGGTCTTTGACGGTCTGTAACGAATTTCGCAATACACCGGTTAAGCGGGATAGCTTCAAAATCCGAAATTGCTTGAAGAGCCGGCTCCCGACTTCGATCGGGACCCCAAGTCGGCTTTTATTGAATCAATCAGTTCAGGGATGGAATGATGCGAACAAGGCTTGCACTTCGACGATGGATTGTCTTAGGTTCGATCGCCTTTAGCAACTTGGCAGTGCAATCTGCATCTGCTCAGACGCTCGGTGAGCCTTTTCAACCCGTGACATTTTCCAGCGAAGCACGTTCTATCAATCGAGGCGGTCTCAATCCACTCGAATTGACGGCGGAACAACTGCCATCTGAAAATTTGGTCGAAACCGCAGTATCGCCCGACCTCACTCCTCTGGACACGGCATACCCACCGCTATCCAGCGAGCAGCCGCGCGGGCCAATCGTGATCCTCCCGCTGAACACACCAAATATCTCGACCGAAGGAATTGGAACGGGTGCGAAACCGGAAAATATGGCTTACGGTCGAATCCCCTCGGCACAACCACTGCCGACAGGCCTGGATCGGGGCACTCCTGTATCTCCTCATGACAAGCTTTGGGAACCATCCGCGATTTGCCACAAGCCCCTGTATTTCCAAGATACGATGCTTGAGCGACACGGTCACGAGCGATTTCACGCTTTGCAACCCATGATTTCCGGCGTGCGATTTTTTGGAACGCTGCCACTCATGCCGTACTTGATGACTTTGCATCCACCGGCAGAAGACATCTCTAACTTGGGCCATTATCGCCCCGGCACTGCGGCTCCTCGTTTATACGAACGAGCCCCGTATGACGCCCGAGCCCTTGGCGTACAGACAGCCGTAACGGGCGCCGCCTTTGGACTACTGCCGCTGTAAGATTGCTGACATGTTTGCTGGTCTGACTGTACGCGTCTGCACAGTACTTCAAAGCCGCAGTAACTCCAGCTTTCACAGCAAGACCGGGCTCCATTAACCAATTCAACTCCTTCGCAAATCTTTTATTGTCATTGCTCCTTTGCGTTCTACCTCCGAGGGAACAAAACTGAATTGTGTTCACCCCACTTATCATTTCGAAAGCTTTATCTGGCTTATTAACCTCAAATTTAGCTGCATCAAACTGAAACTGGCAGTATCGCTTTCGATCCCCTTTTCTTCGGTGTTGACGTTGCGAGTGGGTTGGCCTTGCGGAATGCTACCGACTGGACGACTTTGCGTGTGGTCTTTTTCGCCGGTTTGGCTATGACATTCAGTTTCCTCTTAGTCGCACTTTTTTCGGGTAATGCGACATTTGCTCTCTTCGAAGTTGTCGATTTTTTGGTCTGCACCCGCGAAGCAGTTTTGACTTTTGGGCTCGAGTTCTTGGCGGTTGCGATTTTCTTTGACGGTTTAGAAGTTGCGTCCGTCAAAGTCTTTTGCAATGTGGCTGTCATACGTTTTCGGACGCGAGTTGCTGACTTGGTTTTCGTTGAAACCGTCGATGGCGCATCTTCCGGGACAGCCAAGTCAATTCCGAATATCGTACCGAGATCCTCGCCCGCCAGGTCCGAATGCTGATCAAGCCCAATTGCATCGGAAGTCGTCTGAGT
>JANMNK010001146.1:0-4715 GCA_031373875.1 Pirellulaceae bacterium
CTCGCATTGGCAAGTTACACCGGCGCAGGATCAAAAGAAGTAGAGCACGACGCGGTCGATACAGCGAATGATTCGGCCGCATAGCTGTTTCGCGATAGACACCCAGTCATTATTGACTCCGTACAAACCAATCTTGTTTAACCTATAAGGAATCATTCAGTGAGCCTACATATATTTGCTAACGCGGTTACATCCTTCGGAACCGCTGCCAATAACCGTGCCGAAAACGAAGGCAACATTACGACGCTTCAAAAATTGATTTGGCACGGACAAACCCATAGTACCGTTAGTGCCGAGGCGATTCGGTTCGCGATTCGTCGTCAACTGTCGGAGTTTGAAAAAACCAATCGCAACTGGGACGAATCGGTGAATGCAAACGTCTGGCAGGACCATAAATTCTCCGGCTGGTCAAAGGAAAAAGGAGACACTTTCATTGATGACGACCTTTTAGGGTATATGACCGCAGATGCCTCAAACGAGGAAGGTGTCGCGGGGTCGGCCAATATTCGTCGTGCGGTACTTGAATTAACTAGGGCCGTATCACTTACTCCTTGGGCGGGTGATGTGACCTTCAATGCAGCTTCGCCTGGCGCGACTCCTTCGGCGGCAAAGAAAGGGATGAATCCGGTTCCCTATGGCACTGAGGTCCACGCGACCAGATTCCAGTTCGGAGCCGCCATGACCCCCGCAAGATTGCGAAATCCTGATCGTGCTAACCGAGCAATCGAGGCGTTATGCGCGCTTCGCACAGTTGCCGGAAACCATGGTCGATTCCTCTATGACTTTTCACCAGATGCGATTGTCTTTCGAATTACAACCGATCCGGCACCTCGACTTCTCTACTGCTTTGGAACTGATGACGACGGCAAGTCAGTCCATGCCAAAACACTTCTCGATCGCATCGAAAACGGCGATATCGATCCCAAAGAGCTCTACGTCGGTGTTAGCGACTTGAAGAGTAACCTTGCTGAAAGACTCACTTCACTAAATGTGGCCGTTGCCGGTGTGAAGTCAACTGCAAAGTCTGTTGTCGATGCTGTTACCGAGCAACTTGCAGTTAAGAAATAGGAGAGGGAATATGTTTGGACTTTATGTTTATGTGCCCATCGCCTGCTTTCGGAAGGGGATGGCTCGCGAGTACCTTGAAACTGAGGCGCTTCCACCGCCATCGACCTGTTATGGATTTCTTTTGTCTATGGTGGGCGAAACGGATCGAACACGCCATCTCGGTACTCGAGTTACCGCCGGTTTGCTAGGGCAACCAGAAAAGAGCGTTGTGCTCCGAACGGTTTGGCGAGTGAAATCGAAACCGCTGGGTGCCTCCGGAAATACTCGACCGGATTACCAACAATTGCTCACGGATGTTCAGTTGGTGATCTGGATTGATTCCAGTCAAGAAGACGATCAGTCCACGACACTTGAGTCACGCGTTACGAACGCACTCGCGCCTATGAAACGCCATGAGATCAATAGGTTCGGCGGGTTATCGTTAGGCGAAAGCACACATCTTGTGGATGAGGTTTCGAGCTTAGAACGATACGCTAAAACTAAGTCGAACGTCCCGGTGCGTTTATTCGTCGTCAAGGATCGCGGTCGAATCACATTGCCGGTGTGGGTGGATCATATAGGCTCGTCGGGGACTCGTTACGCGACCGGTGATCTTGAAAGTCGAAGTTATGCAGAAATGCCATCGGTAGAAGACCTACCGATGATAAAAAACTAGTTCACGAGAGTTTGCCTAATGGTTGCAAAAAGCGTCCACCGCGTGGCAGACGTCGCCAGCGTCTAAATTCATAACTACTGCCGGATAATTGCTCTAGGAAGTCTTCGTCACGGATGAGATTGTTCGATTAACATCATCGAGATCCATCATGTCTACTATCGACGAATTTTCCTTGTCTAACGTTTCGCTTCAACCGCTGCGCGTGATGTCACTCCATGCACTGCTCTATTGCGAGCGACTGTTTTATCTGGAGGAGGTCGAGGAGATTCGGGTGGCTGATGGAGCTGTCTATGCAGGTCGTCGTCTGCATGACGATGTTGTGCCGCTCAATGACGAAACGCCGGAACGACGGAGCGAGGAAGTTGCCAGTGAGATTTGGGGGCTTATTGGAAAGGTCGATGCGGCTCGCAAACGTAATGGAGCTTGGATCGCTTACGAACATAAACGCGGACGCTGTCGGCGTAGCGATGCGAAAGAAGTTTTGGCGTGGCCCAGCGACCGCATTCAAGCGATTGCATATGCCGTCTTGCTCAGCGAAGCCCTTAATGAACCAGTCACTGAAGCTCGCGTGCGCTATCATGCGGACAATGTGACCGCCATCATTCCGGTCGACGAGGCTTCAGTGGGGGAATTACGGGCTGCGATTGATCGCGCTCGGCAACTGCAGCAATCCACGGAACGTCCACCGGTAACTGACAACGAGAATCTATGCATCCGCTGTTCACTGGCCCCCGTTTGCTTGCCTGAGGAAGAGCGTTTAGTTAGCGAGGCTACGTTGATATCCGAGCCGATAGCTTCCGAGATCGAAGTGACGGCTGACGAGTTAGACGAGCGACCAAAGAATCCAACATCTCGAACTCCGAGACTGTTTCCCAGCGTTCGACAAAAACAAACGCTGCATGTCTGTTCCAACAAAGCCCACGTCGGACGGTCTGGCGAAACGCTCGTTGTCGTCAGCGAAGACGACAATCGATTGCCTGTCAAGCAACGAGTTCCAATCGAAGATATTGACTCGGTTGTGATCCATGGCTTTGGACAAGTTACCACGCAAGCGATCCATCTCTGCGCAAGTCATTCTGTGGCGGTCCAGTGGATGACCTTTGGCGGGAAATTTGCAGCGGGTACAGCCAGCTCGCCTGGCCGTGTGCAACAACGCATTCGTCAATATGCAGCCTTGACTGATGAGTCGACTCGGCTTCGGCTAGCAAAGACGCTGGTCCATGCCAAAGTCGAAACTCAACTCAAATATTTGTTGCGTGCGACTCGTGGGCGCGAGTTAGCTCGCACGTCCGTAAATGAACATATTGAACGCATTCGCCGATCGCTGAGCGGCGTCGAAAAAGCGGAATGCGCTGCGTCGCTGCTGGGATTGGAAGGAATGTCTGCGAAAGCATATTTTGCCGCGATGCCTTCGCTCTTGGTCGAACAGGTTCCAGTCGCGATGATTCCTCATGGTCGTTCCAAGCATCCCCCTAGAGATCGTTTCAATGCGCTGTTGAGTTTTGGATATGGGATGTTATTCGGATTTGTGCAGCGAACAGCGCTAGCAGTCGGACTGGAACCGGCCTTTGGCTTCTACCATCGTCCACGCTCGGCGGCCCCGCCACTCGTATTGGATGTCATGGAGCTGTTTCGAACCAGCCTGTGGGAAATGCCGCTCATCGGAAGTGTCAATCGTTTGCAATGGGACGCCGAAGCAGACTTCGCCGTCACGGTGCAAAAAGTATGGCTTTCGGATGCTGGCCGAAAAAAAGCAATCGGTCTTTTTGAAGAACGACTAGAAGATTCCTACAAACATCCACACACGGGGCAATCTATGAGCTATGCACGGATGGTCGAGCTGGAGCTTCGGCTATTAGAAAAGGAATGGACAGGATGTGAAGGTTTGTTCGCGCAACTTCGGTTGCGATAATCTGTTACTGTCTCTTTGAAAGTGGAGTCCAAGCATGTCTCAGCGCTGTTGGCATTTGATAACATATGATGTTCGAGATGCGAAACGACTTCGCAAGGTTGCGAAAAAGATGGAAGGCTACGGTACGCGGATTCAATATAGTGTCTTTCGAGTTCGAGTTGACCACGAGACGCTTGAAAAGCTTCATTGGGAATTGAATCAGATTCTGGCGGAGGAAGATGATTTGCTCGTGATTCCGCTATGCAACGGGTGTGCATGCAAGGTTTCTGAGCATTCGACCGGTGATCAATCTGATTGGGGTGGACCACCGCAATCGTTCCGAGTCGTCTAGTAAGATTCTTGACCAATTATTCGGTCAAGGATGGTTTGGTGGTGAACTAATTACTACGAGCGAAATGTACTATCTCGTTCAGCAGCAATGCTTTATGACAACTTTTGCATTCATGAGATCCGTGAAATCGAAAATGAACAGCCAAAATGTACATTTTCGATCTTGGCTGCCTCCTTCTAACGCTCGGACATTCCGCATTCTTGCACTCTTGAAGACATGCGTGATTCCCCATACCTTAAGTCGCTACTCTAATTGGACTTACGGAATGTGCCGTTCCATTTACTGAGATGCCGAAAGGCGTTGAGCACATTCGGATAATTCCAGTAGGCAATCGGCTTTCCAAGTGTTCCATTTACTGAGATGCCGAAAGGCGTTGAGCACAACCAAGCCGATTGATCGAGCAACCCGCCCGCGACCGGTTCCATTTACTGAGATGCCGAAAGGCGTTGAGCACATTAAGCGTTTTGTCAAAAAGGGTCGAGATTTAATGTTCCATTTACTGAGATGCCGAAAGGCGTTGAGCACGAAGACTGAATTCCAAAGCAATCACTTCCGGATTCCGGTTCCATTTACTGAGATGCCGAAAGGCGTTGAGCACGTTGTTACCCGTAAAAATTAGGAGATTAGTATGCGGGTTCCATTTACTGAGATGCCGAAAGGCGTTGAGCACCTAAGCAATCTGTCGCCGGGCTTGGGTCTGCGGCAGTTCCATTTACTGAGATGCCGAAAGGCGTTGAGCACTCATTGGC
>JANMNK010001168.1:0-2187 GCA_031373875.1 Pirellulaceae bacterium
AATTTCCTCGAACACCACATTCGTAAGCATGGCACTGAAAAACTTTTTGCGGGTTTTCAGTGTTGACGGAGATTTCCTTCCGTCCGAAATGATCGCCGGGACAGCCGAAAGAACAGTCGATTCGTACTTCGGCTCCGCTGCCTTTCGTGTCCAGCGTAGTGCCACATTTCGCCGCCGCTTCTTCGAGCGAAGTCTCGGCTTGCAGCTTGTCTACGTCTATGTAGCCACTTGGTCGGTTCATGGAGCGAGTCCAGTAAAAAGTGAAGCAATGCTAGGGCCAGCGGGTTTGCGTGTCCAATTTACCATTGAAATTAGTCTTCATTGAATGGTACAGCCAATGAGCCACGCCAGGCTTTCTCGTCTGACCATTTGGCATGGAACTCTCGGTAAAGGCGGTCAATAGTTTCACGAGTGTTGTCGGATGGTGAGCGTTCTGCGAAAAGTTGGGCTTGGTGAATTATGGCAAGTTCCTCCTGATCGTCGTCAAAAATGTCGACGGCCATTTCGAGCAACTTCCGTATGAGTTTTCGTCCTTCACCGAGTTCAGTTTTAACTATGTCGATTTGCAATTGATACTCAGCGTTGCGCCGGTTTAGCTCAAAACAGATTTTACGGCGCTCGGCGGAGTCCTTTCCCAGGACCTTGTGTGGCACAAGGTATTTTGCGACTGGCTTCAGCCTTGAAGGATTATCGACGTGAAAAGTTTCAGAGACTTGTTGTGTTTCCGATGAAGGCATGCTCGGCAGTTAAGCGGACATCTAAATCTACTGCAACCGATTTCGTCAGTTTGTCGTTCGATTCTGATACTACGTGATTCTGCATCGAAATAAGGGTTAACTCGAATGGCATCGCAAGATCGGCAATTACCAATTTGGATGCTAAGATTCCGTTCAAAATGGCGACATCGATATTATTGTCGGAACGGGATTTGGCAACGTTGCGTTTGCTCGAAATGACACCAGCGACCGCCGGATTGTTGCTCCGTGCAAGTGTTACGTTTCCGGAAGGGCCGTTCAAGGATGATCGGCGGGTAAGAGAGCGAATGCAAACTCTTGCCGATAGTGGATTGGTGCGAGCGTTCCCAGCGGCGGTAAGTGGCGGTGGATTGCTGCAATACTACCGACTTGGACCTGATGGATTTCGCGCAATTCACCTAGAAGCCGAGCAGCAACCGGCACGTACGCTGCTAACAGAAATTGCGCCGTCGCGATTTATGCATACGATGGCGACGGCTGATGTTATCGTTCACATTCTTGTAGCGTGTCATGTAAGCCGAATTCGCATCGCACAATATCATGGGGATGGAAAGCTCGTGCTTGTGATCGGCGAGTATCGGCAGCAGCCCGATTGTCACTTTCAATTTGAGCAATCGGGAATGATCTTCAATGTTCTGTTTGAAATTGATAATGCGACCGAGCCGCTTGAATCTGCTCGGGAGAATAGCATCCGAACAAAGGTGCTTGGTTACGAGGCATATCAAGATCGGATGCTTAGCAAATGGAATCGAAGCGGTCGGCCTGGAAGTGAGCCTCGCTTCCGAGTGGTGTTTCTGACCAAATCGATGGCGCGGGCCCATAATATGCTCCACTTGGCTCGACGCTGTGCGAGCAACGCAGATCGTCGATTGTGTTTAGTGGGAACACAAGAATCTTTTCTCACCGAGGCAAATCCATTAACTTCACCAATACTCCTTGATCATCATGGTGGTTGGCAAAGTCTGGTCGATTTGTTTCCAACGTCAAAATTCCTTCGCGATCCGGTTCGGCTTGAATCGCAGCTCGCGCAACGATGATGGCTTTGATAATCTCCGCTGGCTGCCGCGTCAGCGAAGTGCTCGACTTGGGTATCAAGCCATGTCCCTTCGTCCGCCCCTAAGGACCGAGGAAAAGAGCCTTTGCAGTTGAAATGCGAACAGCACCGCCTCGCGAGATCCAGGCACAATCAAACGAGGCGGTAAATATGTTGCCAAGTGGTACGCTGTCTGCGTGCGATTCCAACTTTCATCACCAGCCAACAATGTGCGATCACCACGGCTTAGCTGAGCTACTCGGTTCGATGCTGAAGGTCTAAAAGTCAGTTACGACTTTGATTTAATTTTCAGTTGCGCGTCTACATTCAGGGAAGGCCATGAGTTGACACTTCTCAAGCAATCGTTTATACTACTTATGGCGGAACGCGACCGCTGGT
>JANMNK010001247.1:0-3957 GCA_031373875.1 Pirellulaceae bacterium
GCATTGATTACCAAGTTAAGAATAATTTGCCGGAGCTGCGTCACATCGACTTCGATTGCGGGCACCGACGCTGGGTGGTGGAATGTCAATTCTGCGTTTCGAGAAATGGACACACGCAGAATTTGATTCATGTCTTCGAAGACTTGATCGAGCGCTACTCTTTGGGAAACGAATTTTCCACGCCCTGAATAAGCCAACATTTGTCGAGCCAAATCTGCCGCCCGCTGCGAAGCATTTTCGGCTTCTGTCAGAAACCGATGTATCTTCGAATCGCGCGCAAGTTCCATTTTGGACAACGTGAGATAACCGATGACGGCAGTTAGCAGGTTATTAAAGTCGTGCGCAATCCCTCCCGCAAGAATTCCCAAGCTTTCTAGTTTTTGCGTTTGTTGTAGCTGCTCCTCAAATTGGCGACGGTCCGCTTCCGCGGCTTTCGAAGCTGTGATATCCGTCGTAATTCCATCGATACGTAATGGGTTTCCGGCTCCATCGAACATCATTCGCGCACGAAGCCTAAGCCAACGGGTCTCCGATTCCGACACGGCCAAGCGAAATTCTTCGGTTACGGAATTGTTCGTGTGTAACCTGTCCAGCAAGGTGGACACCCTAATTCGATCTTCGGAATGAATACGCCTTGCGATGCTGCCGAAGAACGGATTGAAATCGGTCTCCGATTCTCCATCAAGGCCTGAACATCCATAAAGTACAAGGGACACGGGATTCGCATAGAGGACTTGTTGACCATCCGGCGAAGTGGACCAAACAGCGTCTTCGAGAGAAGACAAGACAGCATCAAGTCGGTCGCGAGTTTCTTGAAGAGCCACTTCTGCCAGTTTTCTCTCAGTGATGTCCTGCACAACACCTTGCATTCGCAATGGGCATCCTGTGCGTTCATTGAACGTGATCTGTGCAAACACACGAACTTGGCGGATCGATCCATCGGGGCGAACAATACGATGCTCGATTTCCCAAGACGAACGTTCTTGAATAGCCTTTTCAAACGCTTGTCTCAAAGGGTTCCGATCGTCTGGATGGACTCGTTCGAAAAGCAACGTTTCGTTTGGTACAACCGCTCCAGGTACAAAGCCAAAAATTCGGTAAACTTCGTCAGACCAAGACATGCTACTTTGACCCGTCGAATCCAAAGTTTGCAAATCCAATTCCCAACTTCCCAAGGAAGCGATATGCTGCGCGGCCGCCAAACTAGCTTCCCGGTAACGCAATTCGTCCTCTGCCTTTTTCCGATCCGTAATGTCGCGAGTGACACTGAGAAAGCACGTTTCTCCACAGTAATTGATCAATTCTGCCGAACTAAAACCTGTAAAGGTTCGTCCGCTTTTTGACCTCAGGTCATATTCAAAATTGCGAATAGTACCGGACTGTTGCATCTGCGCAATTGCCGAGTTTCGCTGCTCGGCATCCACCCAGAGTCCAAGTTCGCTGGAGGTCTTTCCGATAATTTCCTCGCGCGACCATTCAAATAGCTCTTCAAAAGCTGGATTGACGCTTAGGATTTTTTCATCCGATGCGCGAACAATCGTGATCGCATCGGGCGTCGCTCGAAAAACGGTTGCGAACTGTTCCTGCGAAGAACGGAGTTCTGTTTCCGCTCGCATTCGTTCGGTAACATCGTTGCCCAACACGATCGCCGCAGAACGGCCGTTAAATTGCACCGTATGCAGGATTATTTCAATATCTATTTGTTCTCCGCTGCGTTTTTTATGCTTTTGGATTATCCGATCGCCGAGCGGATCGATAACTGCGGTTCGGTGGCTTGCCAGACTATCTCGATCCTGCACCAAAATATCGCGAACGGTCAATTTCATGAACTCCGCATGAGACCAACCATAATGCAATTCTGCGGCTTTGTTCACATCCAGGAAACGAAGCGTTTCTAAATCGAAAGCCCACATGGGATGGGGATTACCGTCGAACAAAGCGCGATATCGAGTCTCGAGCTTTCTCTCCTTATGTAGCAGTTCCTCCAACGCGCGAGTTTTTGTTGCAACTCTACGTCGCAATGTGGTTGACCATACAAGAGCAACTAAAAATGCGGTTCCCACAACCACCAGCCACAACTGTGCCGTTTCGCGATTCCACCACGGCGGACCACGAATCACTTGAACGTCATCGATGGACCTAAGAAACAAAGTGACATTTCGTGGATGACCGTCACCACCAAGTACAATCTTACTTGCTCCCGTCACCTGGATAATGCTTTCTGCAGGCAAGTCATCAAAAGGCGGAAACTCGGTACGTGGGATCGCTTCGAGATCGACCGTAAATGTCACGGACGTTTCTATATCGCGAACTACCAAAATCCCGCCGCGTCGCAAACGATCCTGCGAAAGTCGACCTTGCAAAGTAATTAGCTGGAGATCATGTTTACCACCTATGACTTCCGATAACGTGGTCTTGATCGGTTTGGGGCGAGTGAGCTTTTCAAGCAGAACGACAGTACAGTCTTCTAGGATCGGTGAATAATCGGATTTCACAACCCTCGCAAGGATCTCGACTGTCTGTCCCACATCCATCTTGGACTGCGGTTTATGGAAAGCGTATATTCCTGCGGTTTCGTCGCGAATGAAAAACGTTTTGTCCGACATGATATGCGTGACGACACCACGCACACGTACGCGTCGATTGTTTGCGTCGGCAGAAAGTAAATTGCGAAGGTCGTCGATAGGTGTGAGGGGCAGGTCGGTGGAATTCACCGAGGCTGTAGAATCTTCAGACGAAGCAGCAACGCGGTTGCATATTGCTGGTATGAAAACCAGCCATGCAATTGCACTGCAAATTACCCTTCGCCCTTCGACAACCATTTAACCAACTCCATTGGCTCGCCATATTAACGATAAAACACGACTGCCACTACGCAAGAGCCCTTCCGTAACTGCACACATCGATATCCTTCAAACAATGGTTTCATATCAAAACGCCCGTTGCACGGCTAGACGTTCAACTTTATGGCAATAATAGCTATGCTTGCCATGGCTCGGACTTTGTCATTAATCGTCGAATCCGCAGCATTTTGCAACTACATGGCGAACCTTCGCAATCGCGCGCGAGAAATCATCTGTAGGAGCACGGGAAGCTAAGAGCCGTTTCCAGAGGAAGAAATTGTCGAATTTCTAAAAGACATGGAATATGGCCGCCCTGTTGAAAAATATTCAGGGTGTGATATCAGCCGAAACCGATTAATGACCGGTTTGCATAAGCAGCTCCGGATACACAATCGTAGGCTGATCCAAAACCAACGTAAACCGCTGCGGAAGATTTTGGAGTAAAAAGCATCTCAAGCCAGGATTTCGTTGATGATCCTCGCCGGTTCCACACCCGTCAGCCGATCATCCAGTCCCTGATTCCTGAACGTGAATCGCTGGTGATCGATGCCCAGAAGGTGCAGCATCGTGGCATGCAGGTCGCGGACGTGGATAAGATTGTCGGCAATGTTGTAGCCGTAGTCGTCGGTGGAGCCAATCGTGATTCCGGGCCTGATACCACCGCCAGCCATCCACAACGAATAGCAGCGCGGATGATGGTCACGGCCGTTGAGGTCATCACCCTGCGAATACGCAGTACGGCCAAACTCGCCTCCCCACACCACAAGCGTGTCGTCCAGCATGCCTCGCATTTTCAGATCTTTGATCAGGGCCGCGGAGGGCTGGTCGCTGGCTTTGGTTTGCCGCAGCATGCCGTCCTTCAGACCTCCGTGATGATCCCAGCCGGCATGAAAAATCTGTACAAATCGCACATCGCGTTCGGCAAGGCGGCGAGCCATCAGGCATTCATAGGCGTAAGTGCCGGGTGTGGTGACATCCGGGCCATACATGTCGAGAACGCTCTTCGGTTCTGAGGAATAGTCCATCAGCTCAGGCACCGAGGTCTGCATCCGATAGGCCATCTCGAAGGAATCAATCCGAGCTTCGATCTCCGGATCACTGGTCTGCTCGAACT
>JANMNK010000023.1:0-3195 GCA_031373875.1 Pirellulaceae bacterium
GTACTGAAACCGGATGGCACTTTTTGGCTTGCAATTGGCGATGAATATGCAGCTGAGTTGAAAATCGAAGCGCAGAATGCAGGGTTTAGTTGTCGAAGCTGGGTGATCTGGTATTACACATTTGGCGTGAACTGTGTTAACGGTTTTAGCCGCTCACACACTCATCTCTTTCATTTTGTGAAAGACCCAAATAAGTTTACTTTCAATCGCCCAAACCCACAGATCCGCGTTAAGTCGGCGCGTCAACTTGTCTACGCGGATAATCGTGCGAACCCTAACGGGCGTTTGCCTGATAATACTTGGATTACCCGCCCTCAAGATGCTCCAGAATCGTTTAGCCCGCAGCTTGATACGTGGTATTTTGCACGCGTTGCAGGAACTTTTAAGGAACGCGAAGGCTTTCATGGTTGCCAAATGCCAGAACAACTCTTGGCGCGAATCATCTTGGCATCCAGTCGACCTCAGAACATTGTTCTAGATCCTTTCGGAGGTAGCGGGACAACGTTATGTGTTGCCAAGAAGCTCGGTCGGCGATGGATGGGGTTTGAACTGTCTGAAGATTATGCTACTTACATCAACCAGAGGCTCGACAATACTTCCCTCGGAGACGCGATAGACGGCCCGGAAGATCCAATTGAGAGTTCTCCTAGCACGGCGTTCGGCAAGCAGAGAAAGAAGGATTATGGTGAGGAAACGGCAAAGGTCGTAATCGAAGCTTACCGCCGCTTAAGCTATCCAGCAGATTACCTACTTTGCAACAAAGAATTGAACAAAGAGTTTGTGGCGACCTGCTTAAAAAAAGGTATTGGTGGCAATGCCTATCTCTGGAATCGGTATCTGCTCACCCTGCGAAAGGCAGGCAGGCTTCCTCGAGCGGCGCAACGCCCAGAGCAATTCACAGCTGAAAAGTTAAAGCTGTTTGGCTTTGCAAGCGAAGTTGCATGGCGACTTTTGGCGATCGATTATCGTAAGACACTTGATGATATACTTTGCTCCCCAGAGTTCGCGGAGGAATTCGATCGACTGGCTAACGAGTTTGGACCAACGGATGTTGAAGTTTCCTCCTTGGACTACCGACGTGCAGCACTCTCTATCCGCAAACGATCGCATCTTGCAAGAGAGTCGGCGGCAGAAAAATTCAGCGAATGGCTCTCACGGAAGAAGCGATTGCCTGTGGTGGGGCTTGGTGGAGATTCCTTGAAAGTGTTAGAGCAGCCGGGAGTATTCATGCTTTGCGCTGACGACACCGGCTTTTTTGCGGGTGAAAGCGATAATATGCGCGTTCAAGTTGAACGCGTTTTGGAAAACGAAAAGTGGGCGAGTCTCGAACCAAGTTCTGTCAAATATGTTCCGCTCAGCGAAAATCTTAGCAGACAATATGCATTGAAGTCAGCTGTGGCGATGCGTGAGTACCCACTCTTGAATTGTCGATTATTGATGCAGGACTCAGAGCTTTCCGGGAAGTCGAAATGACTGATAACAATGCGAAACGCTGCCTTGCTATTTGTCCGCTCTTCGAAGCGGAGCTTCTGTTGCAATTGATGCTATCCAGTTGGCAACACCCCTTGGCAAACGACGATTCGTTTCGACAGAGTTTGTTAGAATCTGCCACAGAGCTTCTTATGGCGGCGTCAGATGATGACTGTAAACAAATTTTTATCGAAGGGCTCAAACCGAACGAAATGAACTTCGTTGCTGCTGTTTGGTATGCAGAGTGGAGCGGTGTCCAGGACGATCCTCACGAACGTGAATTGCGAAATCTCTGGTTGAAGAACGTTCGTCGCTCACTTCCTTCTTGTTTTTGTTCCTCTGACTTGCTTGGATCATGAAGAAACTGAAGCCGACAAATCTGTTATTGAAATTTGACGACCTCCCTCTACAAGAGGCTGTGAAACAACTCTTTGATGACCCCAGCTTTGTGCGTTCAGAATCGCAATTAATTACCGACGTAGGTCGTGAGTGGGTGTTACAAAAAGTGATTGCGAGTTTGCCTAAAGAATTGATCGGTCACTACCGATTCGAACACATTTTGTTGAGCGTAAATCAGTTTCGAAAACTAAACAAAGTACATCTTCACAAGCGGCTTATTATCTTGGCTCATGCCAGAAACATGAAATCACCGCATTGCTTCTACCAAGGGAAGGTAACTTCCTCATGTTCGCAAGAAGTCGACCTAGATCGTGTTAAGCCTGGGAAACGTGGCGGTGAATATTCGATTGACAATACAGTTCTCAGCTGTTCAAGGCATAACCGCCAGCGAGGTTGTACAGAAGTAGAAAGTTATTGGAATCAATAAGCAACGGTACTTTTTTGCACATGCACTACATCTAAATCTAGTGAACGCTCCCACAGGAAAGTCCAGTTTATAAACCGTTACCTGTTGATTAATCGGCGTCCGAGGCGCCCTGACGCGACGGCCTGTGGGTTCCGGGATTAAATAATGCATCGCTGGCATTATTTCAGCCACTTGGGCAGTTCAATTGGGGGGCGAATTGACGCAATCTACCCCGCCAAGTCGACTTAAACGACAATTCGGCTACAATAGATAAGTAATTGTGTCGGTGCGAGTTGCGGGATAACCTGCTCGCGTTGGCCACATTTCCCACCTCCTAAATCCGGGTTCGATTTACGTCAAGCCTGCGTTTCTAAAGGTTCCTATGAAGCAGTTCATTTTCCGTTGCCCATCGCCCCGAATCTCGCTGGCGCTCGCTGTTCTCGTTATCGCCAACTTGAATGGAGTCGTTTTCGCACAGGCAGTCAAAAAGAAGTCAGTCGATTTCAACCGCCAAGTGCGACCAATTTTGGCTCGACACTGCTTCTCGTGTCACGGTCCGGACAAGGCCGAGTCGGGGCTTCGACTGAGCGACCCGGATTTTCTGACGAACGTAGCGGACTCGGGCGAGCACGCCATTGTCGCGGGCGATCCTGATGCGAGTCAGTTGTTGACACGTATTAAGTCAGAAGAAGAGGAAGTACGGATGCCGCCGGAAGGCAAACGGATTTCAGAAAAGGACATGGTGGTCTTGGAAACATGGATACGCGAAGGTGCCGACTACCAACGACACTGGTCATTTCAACCGATTCAGCGTCCCGCCCACCCTGCGTTGGCGAATTCGACTTGGTCGCGAACGCCGATCGATCAATTCATACTTGCGCGGTTAGAAGCTGCAGGATTGAAGCCAGCCCCGCAAGCTG
>JANMNK010001183.1:0-2332 GCA_031373875.1 Pirellulaceae bacterium
GGTGCTCGGCACTTCGAAGAACGACCACATCGAGATTGAGCAAGCTGGCTCAACCTATGAAGTGGAAATCGGTAACCAGGAATGGGAGTTCACGGCCGCGGTGGATCGCATCTTCGCCGTCGGTTACAACGGCAATGATCACATCGAACTAGAAGATGTTTTGAAGCCGGCTTCGATTTATGGCGGTGCCGGGAACGACAAACTGACCGGCGGTGACGGCAGTGATTACATCGATGGCGGTGATGGAAACGACAACATCGATGGCGGCAAGGGAATCGATACCCTACGCGGCAGTATCGGCAACGACGAATTCACCGTTGGCCTTAATGAAAACGACTTGGTCATCGACCTTGGCAATGGCAAGGACAAGGTCAAGACCAAGAAGTACAAGTAGTCGATAGCGATTTAATCGCTTCGCCGAAATGACCACAATGAGGCGGCATTAAATTTTTTTAATGCCGCTTTGTTCGTTAAGCGCCCGCCATAGCGCGCATCGCGTATGGGTCAAACTACTCGAACGACGACGAATTAAGCACCCATGCATAGTTTACAGTCATTTGAAGTAACCGTGGCTAACGCCAAAACGGCTGATAACGCTAAATAACTTGTGCAGGGGTGCTTAAATCGCACACAGTGGTTAACGCCTAGTTCGGAAATTCTTCGGTCCAGGCGTTTCGCTTTTTCCGCCTCGTTTTCAATGGCTTTGCGACAATCGCAAACTCTCTGATTTTCAAACGTGCGATTTTCTTGCTTTCGAAAATTGGCAAACTGTGGCCACCAAATCGCACTCAACTCCGAAAGATCTCTGACTCTCTATTTCGCGTCTGACGGCGGGATTAACACAACCGACAGCCTAATAAAACAGACTGAGAACGACTTGCGTAGGTTGGGCAATTGCTGAAACTTTGATTTGTACGATGGACTGAAACGACACCAATCATCCGGCGACGACGAGTCCATTTGAAAACGCCCCACTTTGCGGCTCGGGTGGATGGCTTGGTTCGGATCCTTTTGCCTGATCGAGGCACATCAAGATCGTTGTTTCACTTTTTGCCGGATCTGGGTTCCAGTGCCTGTATCTCTAGCCCACGTTCCCCAACAAGATTTCTGGGAATTTTATTAAGCGGTCTGTGTTGGAGATTCTTCCCGAGACACCCGTAAACTGTGGTTAAGGGTTTCCGACAACCGTGAAAGCGATGTAGTGGAAACGGCGGTAATCGGGAAGTGTTGAAGTGCCTTGATATTTTTCTGGATATGTTTTTACGCCAGTGCTTCAGAACTGTTAAAGGAATAGGTTTTTACTGATATTTCCTTCCAAGATTGAGCTGTTGAATTACTTCTTGATGGTAAGTGTTTGCCCTCTGACTGTAGCCCAATTCAAATTCCCGGATTTGTAGCGTCGCCAGAGATCAAACAGCCATCTTTTTTGTCGCATCTGGAAATTGTCTAGACGAAGAACATCTGTCAACCATTTGCGGGACAGATCCGACAGTTCGTTTGATATGAGTCGAGAGCCGTGCTTCTCGGAGTTTTATATCTTCGTATACTCGTAGCATGAGCGACGATTTGGAATCAAAAATGGGTGGAGATGAAGCGGTTCAAGCAGGCTTGAAGGCCACGGCTTATCATGAGGCGGGGCATGCGGTGATGGCTATTTCGCTTGGGCGACCGATACAAAAGGTGTCGATCGCGGCAGGGCAGTCGCATCTGGGGGCGAAGCGGCTTGGGGTTTGTCAGATTAAGAAAGGTCGCACTCGCGCAACGAAGGATTGGTTGGAGGACGAAGTTCTCATTCTCTTTGCCGGGATGGTTGCCGAATCGCAAGTCACAGGTGACTATTCGTTTGATCGGGCAGGCGATGATCTGCGCTGTATACGACGCTATGTTCAGATGCGTGCTGTTGGCCAACGGCAAGTGGAGAGGCTGGAACGGAGGCTGCTGGACAAGACCGAGAATCACTTGTCGGATGACAAGCTGTGGCACGCGGTCGAAGCCATTGCGGCCGAGTTATTACGATGCGAGACGATAAGCGGGCGGGCCGCTCAGCATTTGTACGATCAAGCTCAATCGCGCGGGGCGTGAATAGAGTAGGTAGTTCTGGCCAGGCACATCACGTGGTGCAAGCCTGCAGCGGGACGCCCCAAGATACTGACGAACAGCGATAGCTGTCAGCTAACCAACGGGTTCGATGATTTCTTCTACTTGGATCGCTTTGCGACCTTTCAAGGAGCCGGGGGACGCTCGGAATTTGACAGAATTGCCAATTGCTACTTCAAGCGGCGAGTCGACTGGTATTTCCGTTGCGATGATGACGCCAATTTGAAGTCCGATG
>JANMNK010000062.1:0-2917 GCA_031373875.1 Pirellulaceae bacterium
GGTTCCGGAAGCAAAGAAAGCTTGGCAGGAATGGAAGGAAAAACAGATTGCGGAAAAACTAAATATCAAGAAAAACCACGACACAATCGCGCTACTCGTGTGTCGAGCCGACGGCAAACTTGCCGGTGGATGTTCGACCAGCGGTCTAGCTTTCAAGTTGCCGGGGCGTGTCGGCGATAGTCCAATAATCGGTAGCGGTTTGTACGTGGATGGTCGAGTTGGTGCCGCAGGAGCAACCGGTATTGGGGAGAACATCCTGAGATACTGCGGATCATTTCTCGCGGTCGAATTCATGAGGGCAGGCGCAACGCCAGAAGAAGCATGCAGAAAAGTCATTGAACGCATCGCCGAAGGAGAACAAAAATCCCCTTCCGAACTGCATGTCAATTTTATCGCTGTAAAAAAGAACGGTGCGTGGGGGGCAGCAGGGACCGATGCCGATTTCCAATACGGGTTGGTCCAAGGCGGACGAGCCAAAGTCGTTCCAGCCTTTCACGTGCAATAGTCGGGCAAAACAGTCGTGAAAAGTCCGGATCACTATATCCAAGAGCTTGCTGCATTCCTCGCACCGGTTGGCATTGAAGAATTGGCATGGCAGGACTGCGCGGGACGTATCCTTGCTGAGACCATTACCTCCGAACGCGATAGTCCTGCAGCGAATGTTTCGGCAATGGATGGATATGCTGTGCGAAGCAGGGACATTTCGCACGCAAACATTCCAATCTACTGCACTTTGGCAGCAGGATATCCTCCAAGCGAATTTCCTCCAGAAACCTGCGCAAGAATATTTACGGGCGCGATGGTTCCACAACAAGCAGATCTCGTCATACGTCGCGAGGATGTAATCGAAGAGAAAAATTCAATTTCGATTCGGCCGGAATTCTCCGCGCAGTTAGGCGATAATATTCGTCGCCAAGGAGAAAACGCTAAGAAAGCTTCCATCATCCTGCGCTCCGGAATAACCCTAAATCAAGCTAACTTGAGTGGTGTATTATCGGGCGGTAATCGAGTCGTCCATGTTCACCGGCGCGTTCGTGTGGGGATTATTAATACGGGCGATGAACTGGTCGATCTGCATCAACCATTGGAACCTTGGCAAATCCGTGACTCGAACGGTCCTACGTTGGAATTTTTCTGCCGGCAAATACCGTGGGTGGAATTATTAAAACGCGAACGTGTAGCCGATTCAAGGGAAAAAATCCTGCAACAACTAACGATGTTGCTACCGAACGTCGACGCGATCTTTTTGACGGGGGGCGTTTCCATGGGAGACACTGACCACGTACCGCATGCGATTCAACAAGTGGGGGCGAAAATCGTTTTCCATCGAATTCCTATCCGGCCAGGTAAACCAATTCTTGGCGCGGTGACCAGGGATGGCAAGCTGATTTTAGGTCTCCCAGGCAACCCAGTTTCGGTCGCCGTAACTGCCTTGAGATTTGGATTACCGCTCTTACGAAAAATTGCCGGGTTAGAAGAATTGCAATCCCCGACTCTCCCTGTTCATATTCGCAATTGCGATTCAAAGACAATCCCACTTACTTGGTATCGGTTGGCAACACTCAACAGGGACGGAACCGTCAATTTGATCGACACACATGGTTCGGGCGACTTGATTTCGCTGGCCAACAGCGATGGTGTAGTCGAGATAGCGCCAGACTGCCACGGGCGGGGGCCGTTCCCTTGGTACCCGTGGACACAAGCCTAAGTCCTTTTTAAGTGACTTTGCCTGCCAGCGTTAGGCTAGATGATAAGCCGTCTAGATCGATATCTAGAGGGATTGCATCCGTTGCCTTCAAGCAGCTCGTCGAACTTCTTGAACCATCTGTCGTTGGTCTTTTCGACGACGTAATTCATAGCGCGCTATCAAGAGCCAACGCTGGATATGGCGACGACGCCGAGGATTCTCAAAACACTTGCCGAGCGGACCTGCTAAAATCGCGGGCAGCATGACCAATTCCGCAACAACGCCCGCAATCAAAATCGCCAACATCAGCCAACCGAATCGTTGTGTTGGGGTGAACGTACTAAACGCAAACACCGATAGTCCCAAACCGGAAATAACAGCGGTCTGTAAAGTGGGAATCGCACTGCTCTTGTAGGATCTAACGATGGCTTCATTGCGATTCTTAAGCTCGTCCATATTGGCGCGGAACCACGACAGGTAGTGAATCGTATCGTCGACTGCCACACCCAAAGCGATACTTGCCGTCATCATCGATCCGATATCAATCGGGATTCCCATCCAACCCATACCTCCAAACACTGCCAAGACGGGCAGAACGTTTGGGATCATCGCAACCAATCCTGGACGAATGCCTCGTGCAACGAAAATCATGAGAGGCGTGATGGTTGCAAAGGACCAGAAAGTGCTAGAAATTAAACTTTGAAGGAGAGCTCGCTGAGCTTTATAAACGATGGGAACGACACCAGTGTAGACGGCCGATAACCAAGGTTCACTATCAGTCGCTTGCTCTTCTGATGCATCGTTGAGGGCGGGCAATGGAGCATGTAAATCGATCACGTTTCCAAGTGCGCTGCTCAGCAAAGCGGCTTCTGAGTCATTAAACGGTCCCACAAGGACAACGCTGTCCAATTTGCCAAGCTGTTGAATCTTGACCAATGGAATTTCGTTTGGGTTCTTTTCTCCCCGCACAACATTCAGACGTGCCGTTTTCAACATCGCAGCCAATGCAGTCACCATGGCCCGGTGATTGGTGATCTTGGCAGATTCGTCTACTGAGAGTTTTTCTTCTTCATCGGGGATAGGTTTGTCCCACAGAAATACGCGGCAACCATTTACGCCTTTATCTTCGCGATTTTCAGCCAAAGATCGTAATATGTCGACACGATGTTTGTGCGCTTCCATAATTGGCTGAACTGTATCGCGGAGTTCGTGAACAAACTGGCCGTAGTC
>JANMNK010000108.1:0-10731 GCA_031373875.1 Pirellulaceae bacterium
ACGAACGACGGGAAATCTCGTTGAAATCTTCCTCGTAAGCCGCTTCCGGATCTTGTGAACGCTTGCGATTGATTGACATAGTTGAGGACCACGAGCATGGATGGAGTGTTAGGACCGTTTTGTCGAACACCCGGTTTATCGTCGTGGTCGTTTCGCAGGATTGATAGCATTTTAAAATCGGCGGGCAGTAGGGAAGAATCCTTCTTTAACGGCGTATACGATTACCCAAACACTTTCGATTACGGACGACTTTGACGAGACGACGTCACGACCACGGCACGCGAATGCACTTGCAAAAGAATCCGCACCCTGCAACAGCTCCGGACAATCGCAACGACCGGTTGAACCGGCACGAATGGATCCTCTCTACCCTTGCGACTCAGTCGTATCTTCGCGGTCTAGTCGACGCGAGAATAGTCGCCTGATTTGCCACCCGACTTTGCCCACAAAGCAACATGAATGATCTTCATTTCGCGATCGATCGATTTGCACATGTCGTAAACAGTCAAAGCAGCGGTACTGGCGGCCACTAAGGCTTCCATTTCAACGCCGGTTCGGCCGGTTGAACAAACGGTTGCTGTCAATTCAAGCTCCGTATTGCTCAACCACTGGTATTCGAAGTCGACGCCGTCCAGAGGCAGAACGTGGCACAAGGGAATGAGAAGTGACGTATTCTTGGCTGCTTGAATTCCAGCCAGAATCGCGATGGTCATGACATTGCCTTTGGAGATTGCCTGATTTTCAATGGCTTGTCGGGTCTCCGATCGCATCTGCAACCGGCTTTTGGCGACCGCACGACGTTGGCTGATGTCTTTTTGACTGACGTCAACCATTTTCGGCTGCCCCGAGGAATCGAGATGTGTCAGGGGTTGATGAGAATCCATGGTGGACGGTGCTTTGCCTGGAAATGGGAAAACTGTTAAGTGCAAACAAGCATCTTGGTAAATCGTATTCGATTGCGAGATTGTTTGCGAGCACATCCCAACTCGACTATTGTCACTGCCTGTAAAAATGAAGTCAGTAAAAATGAGGTCTGTAGAAACGAGCTCTCTAAAAACGAGCTCTCTAAAAACGAAAAAAGCCCAGTAAGTCGCGGGAACTTACTGAGCCTTTTTGTATCGTGGTTTGCAGAATCTCAACATCGAAGCGACGTGATTTCGAGTCGCCCCGAGGTTTCAACGCCAGAACGACACCACCGATGGATACTCGTTTTTTAGACGAGTTCCTTCTTTGCACCGATGAGTGTTCGTAGCCGTTCGGCAAGAAGTCTTGCGTCGAAAGGTTTCTTGAACGTCTCGTTGATGCTCGAGCGATCAAAGCTCATCGTGTTGCCATCGTCTGGCAGCAACGCGATAAGAATGATCTCGGTGAAATCGGAATTCTTTCGGAGATTCTGGCAAATTTGCAGAGCTTCCAGCTTACCGATCGAAAAATCGACGATCATGCAATCGGGATGGAAACTCTCCGCTTGGATTCCAGCTTCAAATCCGCTTGCAGCAACGGAAACTTTGAAACTTCTCTCCAGCGGCAATTCTCGCTTGAGATTTTCGATCAAAACTTGATCTTGTGCAACGATAAGGACTTTGGCCATGGCCTCGTCTTCAAGATCTCCCAAGGGCATTCCATGCTCTTTAAGAAACTTGATGAGGTACTCGCGTGGAATCCGTCGATCTTGCGATCCAGGAATGCGGTACCCCTTGAGTCGGCCGGAGTCGAACCATTTGCTTACGGTTCGCGGGGCCACCTTACAGATCTTTGCGACCTGTCCTGTGGTGAACACCTTCATATTCGAGTTCTCCGTTACCTTCTGTTCATGGGGATACTGAACTTGCTCAGAAACTGGCAAGCGCAGCAAGGTTCGCCCCTACTTGTCCCAAGTGAATTCTCATTATGAACTGCAACTCGTCGCTGCAGTTCTATCATGCTCTGTGAGAGTGCTCCACAAAGGACACTGGGTCAGGGCAGTAATCGTTCTGGCACCTCGGTCGTTCTGATCTTGTTGATTGCAAGACTGCGTTCAACCGTCTTGTTCCGTTCCTTTCACAGTCACCCCCCGAATCGATAGAGAAGAGCCGCACCCCATACGGTCCACTGCATCGAGTCAAAAAGCCTGAATGGCGAGCCTGCAGAACAATGTTGAGGCGAAAGGATAGCGCAAGCATGCCTATTGCAAATGAATGCAATAATGCGCGCATAATGACAGCATGTACCATCCATGATACGTGCCGCTATCGAATTCCCCCCTAACATGTCCAGCAAGTTCGTCGATTCCTGCCTATTCGAGTTACCTCATGGCAGAAGCGGAACAAGCTGTCCGAGGATTAGTTTCGATTCAGACCGGTATATTACTTTAGAAAGAATTTTTGCTTCACCACGCATAGAACGATTCAGTGGCAACTTCAGTCTATTCAAAGGAATATTTCGCGCATTTTCGAACTTCTCGGATTTTTGTTCGCCCGAAAAACTCCTCCAACCCTCACAACCACTGCCATCCAAATTAAGAACGGAAAGCCCCCGGCCTCCTCGCACGCTATTCTTGAACGTGTGTCACAGAATAAAGAAATTTTCCAAGCCAGCGATTTTGGAACATGGCCAGGCGTAGAGGCAAATGCCTCCACATCCAGAACTTCCCTACTATTACGCAGTATCATCAAGCGCGGTTTACGTGGAGAAAATTCGATTAGCCAAGTCCGATGCGGGTCACGGATTGCAAATTGCTGGATTTTCACGAAACTAAGTACCCAGAACTGATCAGCGCAGGCACGACCAAACACTAGCAGCGCTGACACGGGCAGTGCAGATACCAGCCTATCCAACTTCCTCCAGCACGTCAGCTTTGCATGAAAGCGATATTTGATAGGGTTGTGAGAGGAAAACGGAGTAGCTGCCGGTCCACTCGACTTTATGGGTACAAACAGCCAGGTGTTGTTGAAGCCTTGTCGTTGAAGCTTTATTAAGTTCGCAAAGAAACAGAGTACAGATCACCACGTTTCCTTCGAAGAATTTCGCCCCTAACAGTACAGTTGAGAATTGCATTGCGATTTGTAGTTAAGAAAGATGCCCAAACTGCCAGCTTGACGGCTTGCGACATATTCGAAGCCTTCATTCGTCGAAATCCCGCGGCAGTGTTAGGCCTGGCGACTGGCAGCACCCCAGTAATGCTCTACCAGGAAATGATCCGCAGGTATCGAACTGGGGCGATGGACTTTGCAAAGATTACGACATTCAATCTCGACGAATACGTGGGCTTGTCGGAATCCGATCCCAATAGCTATCGCGTGTTCATGAACGAACAATTGTTCAACCATCTCAACGTTGCGATGGAATCGACACACGTACCGTTGGGTATCGCCAGCGACCTCGAGCACGTTTGCGCTGCGTACGAACAAAAAATCCAAGAAGCGGGCGGCATCGATATCCAGTTATTAGGAATCGGTCGGAATGGCCATATCGGTTTTAACGAACCCGGCTCGTCATTTTCCAGCCGGACGCGGGTCAAAGCTCTAACGCGTCAAACCATTCAAGACAACGCTCGCTTTTTTGGCGGCGTAGATCGCGTCCCAAAATCTGCTGTCACCATGGGTGTCAAAACAATCCTGGATGCCCGCCACATCGTGCTAATCGCTGTTGGTGACAGTAAAGCCGATATTGTCCGCGAATTCATCGAAGGCCCCCTAACATCGATGGTCCCTGCTTCTATCCTGCAAACACATTCCGCCGTGACAGCCATTCTGGACGAAGCGGCCGCCAGCAAACTTTCCAATCGTCAATACTATGATGATAGCGAACAACTGGTGGATTCACTTGCGTCAAATTTGAAAGATTGATTGGAGAAAACGCTATGCGGTTGTTGTGCACTTTTCAAGGCCATTCCAAAGCAGAATCATTTACAGCTTATTTGCTGACACAAAATATCGATACGAACGTTGATAAAGTCGAAGGCGCGGAAGACGCTTGGGAAATCTGGATTCGAGACGAAGATTTCGTTACTGCTGCAAAAACAGAGTACGATCGCTACCTTCAAGATCCAACAAACCCAAAATATACCGAAGCGATTCGCAAAGCGGCCGATATTCGACGCGAACAGCAGATCAAGCAAAAAGAGGCCGCGAGAAATATTCGAACGCCTCGAACGATGGCAACGCCGGTTTCTCAAATTCGGCGAATCCCGCCACTCACTCTGACTTTGACCATCCTCTGCGTAATCGTCGGTTTCCTCACAAACTTTGAAATTAACGACCCCCGCGACAGAATGGCAAACGGAATCAGCGAAGAGCTGCAGTTCGTCGAACGTGCAGATTTCGCAAAGGATCCAAATCCAGCGACAAGTATCTTGAAGGGCGAAGTCTGGCGACTCATCACGCCGATTTTCCTTCACGGCAGTCTCATGCACCTCCTGTTCAACATGATCATGCTCGTGCAGTTAGGCCGACTGGTCGAAGCAACCGAAGGGACAGGTCGATTTGCCTTGATCGTCCTCTTCATCGCTATCTTTTCGAATTTACTACAAGGCATGACTCCACCAAGTCCGTTTGGACTCGATTTCCTCGGGGGTAGTCCTTTCTTCGTGGGAATCTCTGGAGTCGTCTTTGGGATCTTTGGATTACTGTGGATCAAATCCACGCTGAGACCCGATTTGGGATTTGCTATGAATCCAACGAGCGTCGTTATCATGCTCGTGTGGCTCGCTATCGGTTTTGCTTGGCGAGATTCAAATTTCAAAATGGCCAATCTGTGTCACCTCGGTGGGCTTCTCTCCGGCATGTTCCTCGGCTGGCTCTTGGCAAACTGGAATACGGCGAAACGAATTCGGAACTAAGTTGGTCAATATGCCTTCTGATCAAAATACGATTTCTATTGACGTCGACTTGGGAGATCGTTCCTATCCCATAGTCGTTGGAGCAAATCTCCTTGGCGCGGTGCTGCATTACGCCAAGAACTTGGAAAAGGTCACGCACGTCGTTGCGATTCTCGACGAGGCTGTCCGACCGCACGCAAATCAGGTCATACAGGAATTGGCCGCCTCTAAAATCCGCGTTTCGACGATCGAAATCCCATCGGGCGAATCGAGCAAGTGCCTGACGATGCTGGACAAGATTTGGTCGGAGATGCTCTCTGCAAAAACAGATCGAGCCTCGGTTGTGATAGCGATCGGTGGAGGCGTTATTGGCGACTTGGCAGGTTTTGCTGCGGCAACGTTTGTTCGCGGGCTAAGACTCATCCAAATCCCCACAACTTTACTTTCGCAGGTCGATAGCAGTGTTGGTGGCAAGACAGGCATTAACTTGCCACATGCAAAAAATATCGTCGGTTCCTTTTTCCAACCGTCGCTCGTCGTCATCGACACACAAACGCTCGCAACACTATCAGATAGGGAGTTTCGCAGCGGCATTGCCGAAGTTATCAAATACGGCGTTATCATGGACGAAGTTTTTTTTGCTTGGCTTGAACAAAATACGATGGAAATTCTCAACCGCAACAGAGATGCCTTGCGACATGTTATTTCGCGCTGTTGCCAGTTAAAGGCTCAAATTGTGCAAGCGGACGAATTCGAAACCAAAGGAACACGTGCAATACTAAATTACGGCCACACCTTTGGGCATGCCCTGGAAGCTGCAACGGGCTATAACCAACTCCTGCACGGTGAGGCGGTGTCGATTGGTATGTCCATGGCAGGATCGCTTGCAACAGAATTACAAATGTGGGGCCAGGATTGCCTGCTACGACAAAACACGCTTCTGCAAAAATTTGGCTTGCCGACAAAATTTGATCGAATACCAGTGCATCGAATTATCGACCTGATGGCCAGCGATAAAAAGTCCATGCATGGACGTATCGGATTCGTGCTTCCAACAAGAATTGGCCATGTCGAAGTTGGCGTGAATGCGGACAAAAGCTTAATCGAACAAACTTTATCGAAGTTTGGCTGCCCCAGCACTGTTTGATACCGAACTGCCGTTCCGCCGAAACGATCCCAGGCCAAACATTTTTTTCGGTTTCGCGGTGTTTAAAAATGGTAACTTCCTGCCGCCCCAACTTGGCATTCTTGCAGCGTTGGATAGCATGTTACCCAACGAAACAATACTCGACTTGGCAGATTGCCAATCATCAAAGACCCGATTTGCGGTAATTCCGCGTAAGGAAAAAAATGGCCGTTGAACAATGTATCATTATTGGGAGCGGACCCGCTGGCTGGTCCGCTGCGATCTATGCTTCTCGCGCTCAATTGAACCCATTAGTCTTCGAAGGTGCCATCAGCGAAGAAAACCGACTTCGCGGTACGTTACCACTAGGTCAACTGGCGCAAACGACCGAGGTCGAAAACTACGCGGGCTTTCCATCCGGTAATCTCAAAGCCTTCCTCGAAACTTCGATCGATCCAAAACGAGTCGCTTACATGCCGCCCATCGAGGAGCATCCGCATGCGGTGACGGGTCCCGAGTTGATGGAATTGATGCGTCAACAAGCTACCAATTTTGGAACCAGGATCATTACCGACGATATTGTTAGCGTTGACTTTTCTTCTAGGCCATTCAAGTTGACTTCACAAGACAACGGCGAGTTCCAAGCACAGACCGTCATCATCGCCACAGGCGCCCGCGCCAATTACCTCGGAATCCCCAGCGAAGAAGCTTTCAAGAATCGAGGCGTCAGCGCTTGTGCGGTATGCGACGGTGCACTGCCGCGATTCCGCAACGCTAATCTCGTTGTGGTCGGCGGTGGGGACTCGGCGGTCGAAGAAGCGACTTATCTTTCCAAATTTGCCGCCAAGGTCTACATGATCCAACGTCGAGGCGAAATGCGTGCTTCGCGGATCATGCAAGAACGTGCCAAATCCAATTCGAAAATTGAAATGGTCTGGTTTAGCGAAGTTGACGAAGTGCTTGGCAATGATAAGGACGGCGTTACTGCAATTCGCGTGAAGAATAATCAGTCTGGTGCCAAGCAAGATTTACAGGCATCAGGATTGTTCCTCGCCATCGGCCACACCCCGAACACGGGTTTTCTAAAAGGACAACTCGAACTTTCCGAAAAAAGCTATATCAAGTGGACGACGCCTTATAGAACCTACACGACCGTCGAAGGTGTATTCTCTGCGGGTGACGTCTCCGATGATTATTACAGGCAAGCTATCACGTCGGCTGGAACGGGCTGTATGGCGGCACTTGACGCAGAACGCTACTTGGCCGAAAAAGGTTTGCACTAACCAATTGCCACAGAGACTTCTCTAAATCCACCTGTTGAAGAATCACTCCAACGACGACTTGATTGAAGCAATTGTTCAAGTCGTCGTTTTTATTGCGCAGTTTTATTGTCGCCTTCAGGAATGACATTGATTGTGTTGTGAATCTCGCGTCGCACCTCGCGACCATCTTTTGTGCGAAGGTCGAGGGAAATGGACATTCCCATCGTCGTTTCCAATTTTTGTATTTGTAAAATGACAGTCTTTCCATCTGCCAGCACTTCGGCGTCCGTTATCTCCAACTCATGCTCATCATAATGCTCCGAGCCGTAATTGGCAGTTCTTTTTAGCGACCATACGCGTACTCGATATCGAGCAAGCTTTTTGTTCGACTCCCGATCTAATAGGTCCGATGTAACAATCTCTAATTTCTGCGGATGGACATGAAGTCCGACGGGCATGTTCACCGGTTGACCAAGATGCCGAATTCGGAATAGACCGCCTTCCTGGTCTTGGCGGCTACTAGCCCAAGCAAACATGCCGCCAACATAAAGACTTTGATCGACGGGTGAAAAACGCCCGCGAATGATGCCCGTGGGTAAATCGGGAATTGGTAACTGGCACATGCCACCTTGTTTTACTCCGTTGATGTCTTCAAAGGGAACTACGTAAACTCGACCATAGCCGTATGAGAGATTCAGCAAACTGCCAGACAATTGCCCCCAATGATCTTTGGGGACCCAGAGCAGTTCGGCGGGCGAACGATCGAATTCATTAGTGATCCAACACAACGGCTGTACCATCGCGGAATCCGAAGAGTCCTTGACGTCGTGATATCCGTACATATTGCCGTAGAATCCACCCGGTTGAACCCAATTGATTCTGTTTTTAGGATTCCAATGACCTTCTTGGTCGGTGACGATAAATGTACCGTCTGGGTTCAAGCACACGCCGTTCGCCGCGCGAAATCCTGTCGCCAAAATCTCGGTACCCTGTCCTTGAGGATCAACGCGCAATAAAGTCCCATGATGCGGCACGACGGCGGGCAATGCGTGACGTGCAGATTTCGCGTAGTACCAGTTGCCAGCTTCATCGCGTTGTAATCCCATCGCAAATTCGTGAAAGTGCTCCGTTACTTGTTGGTCCGAATTAAAGCACTCATAAAAATCTATTTCTTCGTCACCGTTGCGATCGTGCAATCGAACCATTTGGTCTCGACAGGTGAGCGTGATCGAATCGGGATCGGCAATAATCCCAAGAGGCTGAAAGAGACCGGTAGCAATTCTAAGCCATTGAATTTGGTCGCCAGCCAATTTAGCTTGAGCAAGCCCCGTCGCTTTCCATACGTCTCCATCCCAAGTACATATTACTGCCGAATCAGTTTCTGGTACGAAATCGATTCCCGTGACTCGCAATCGTGCTTGCCATGGATTGAATGTCGGTAGTTTAATCTCATCGACGCCCCACCCCTCACCGGAAAACCATTCTCCAACAGTGGCCGACAAAGCCTGCCCAGACCAAAGCGGACTCCCAGGCTCTTTGAGTTGTTCTAAATTAATCGAAGTCCACGCTGTCGCTTGACGATGCAACGTTGCTGCCGAGGCAATTAAGGAATCCGCCTCTTCAGACTTTTTGTCGGGTTGATCGCGATTTTCGAGTTTGGAAAATGCAATGGAGAACCGCACATTTTGATCATTCGCGGGTAGACTCACGCACAGACGACGGTCTTGCCTCATCCATTTTGCGCCCGACGGCAAACCTTTTTCACTTACCATTAGTTCGATTGTGCCATCCATATTTTGCACACACCAAGCGTCGTCGATCTTCTTCAATTCCCAATCTGCACTGGAGCTTGTGTGGACTGACAAGGTTAAAAACTTGGGACGTGCTCCTATTTGAAACGATCGACCGAATATTTCTATTTCAGGCTGGCTTGCTGAATCGCTTCCCGGAACCAAGGCCCATTCGGGAGTTTCCAGGATGGCAGTATCACCCACCGTATAGCTAAGCAACACGGAATCCCCATTTCGATACACGCCACGAAACTTGCCCCATTCTTTAGGAAGCGGTCCATAACGTTTGCCATCTCGTCCGACTACGCGCTGAACGTCTTCAAATGACGTAGTACCAGGAATTGCCCATCCTGGGGCTGTCGGATTCGAACTGACAATATCCCCAACCGCACGAGGGTGAATACCATGTGCTCCGTTGAATTGAATACCTTGCCAATCGATAAAACCTTGACCAGACCACGCACCTGCCATTCGCAATGTATCGTGTTCAAAGGACATCCAAGCGTGGCCACTCGCCACGCCCCCGACACCGGGATCGAGCCGAATACAGATCGATTTTTGTGCGATGTTATCTCCAGAATTTCCAAACTCCACCGACGTCGTCAGCATGGCCCCGTAATCCATGGTCCGCCACGGCTCCAGTTTCTTCGGTGCAGGTCCGCGAGTCGATCCTCGCGGCAAACTCGCAAGATAATCTTGATCAACGTTCGTCCATGCAGCGGCATTATGCGGTTTCAGAAAATGCTCACGGATGTAATGGATCACATCATATTTTTGTTGTGGAACCATCCATATCTGCGGCAACATTTGTCCGGATCCATGGGTCAGCGTGTGGTACATCGAGTAGGGATCAGTCCCGCGTTTGAATTTGCCTTCGCCAAATCGCAAGGCTGTTGGTAGCGAGCCCGGCATTTCCAATGTGCCATGACAATTGATGCAAAGCCCCCTATAGATTTCCGCGCCACGGTCAAACGCTTTCTCGTCGAAATCTTGTATCATCCCAGCGTGATCGACGATCGCCTCGTACTCCGGAACTCTGAGTTTGAGCGACTCCGGCGAAGGACGAAGTTCTGCCGCTCGCGTGGGTCCGCCATCGCGAACAGCGATGAGGTAAGCGATCAAATCGTAGAAATCATTCGGGCTGGATAAAGCCTGAACTTGACCTGCTGGCATCAACGAAACCGACGACGCCGTTTCTTCCTCGATTTCGTCATCTTTCAAAGTTTCCACTGACGTAGGACCGGTCGCAATCTGGTATTCGTTCGCATTCTTTGACAATACGATACCCGTTACCACGCGTTGATCTTGGGTGAGGAATTTCGTGGTTTGAAACCCATCGGCAATTACTTTGGAAGGCACGAGAACGGACTGGACCAAATGCGAGTCGTCGATCACGCGTTTCCACATTGCCAAATTCGGGCCAGTCTTGATGTCTTGACGATCATCCATGGCGTGACATTGAAAACATCCAACGGATGGCGAATAGAAAACGATCGCGCCACGGGCTGGGTTTCCTTGCGATTTGCATTGTTCAACCAGCTTCGCCGTATCTGCGTTCAACAGATACTTTTCGACGCTCTCGTCACCAACGAGCGAACCAGCAAACAAGAAAAGAGACGCCAAACACTGGCAACCAATCGCGCAAAGTCTCATCGATTGAAGTTTCCTATCCAAGAATAAATTTCGTTTCGGCAAGTTGCAATGAAATCGTCAACAACGAGTTTACTTCAAACCCGTGGCAATTTCTCGAAGACG
>JANMNK010001191.1:0-3998 GCA_031373875.1 Pirellulaceae bacterium
AGATGTTTTTCATCCCATCCAAGTGCCCGCCATGGACCAGAATTCCACCTTGGCGATTCTGGATCGAATCGTGGCAAATTTAGAAGCTTCGCAAAACCATTTCTTTCACCCCGATGTTTTGCCCGAAATTTTGGACAAGCAGAATTGTTTTGCGCCGCAGCGGGCCTTTCCTGGCAAAGCAATCGAAGTCGCAAAGAACTTGGCACGATCCGAGACAATCGTTGTGGGTATCGAAGACCTAAACAAGTATTTTCAAGCATCGACTGGCGTCGCTCGTCGAATGCTGGGAAACGTCGTCGGCCGAGATATCCCTTTGGAAACGAGCATCGAGCGCGCATTGATCGGTCAACCCGATGCCTCCCAAGCGATCAAGAAAATCGCCAATCGCGCGTGCCAGCGTTTGGCACCTCTCGATCGTCCCCTTGGCGTTTTACTTTTTCTGGGGCCCACGGGCGTCGGAAAAACAGAGGCCTCGAAAGTCCTGACGCAGATCTTGTACGAAGACGAATCGCACATGTTGCGATTTGATATGAACGAAGTCACCACACCCAGCGCTGCCGAGCAGTTGATCGGTACTTTCGATCAACCCGAAGGCCGCCTCACGTCCGCAGTGCGGAGAAAACCATTCAGCGTTGTGCTGCTGGACGAAATTGAAAAAGCACATCCCGATGTCTTTGACTATCTCCTGCAGGTTATCGGCGAAGGTCGCTTGACCGACGCACACGGTCGCACGGTCGATTTTCGCAATACCGTTATCATCATGACCAGCAACTTGGGCAGTCGCGATGATCAGGCCAACCTTGGTTTCGACTCCAGTTCGTCCCGAAATTCGCTGTATCGTCGAGCTGCCGAACAGTTTTTTCGACCCGAATTTTTTAATCGCATCGACGAAGTCGTTGTGTTCCGGCGGTTGGAGATCGATGATATTCGAACGATCGCAGATCAGCAGATGCGAAAATTGTTTCAACGCGATGGACTGCAACGCCGCGAAGCGTACGTTCGCGTTGAGCCCGAAGTCATGGAGTGGGTTGTCGCTCGCGGTTTCGATCCTGAACTCGGCGCTCGCGCAATTAAACGATCCATCGAAACACAACTAGCCCAGCCACTTGCAGACGAACTGTCCTCCTTTCACCACGACAATCCCCTGTGGGTCGATCTTCAAATGCAAACCGGGGCTTCTGCTAATGCAAGTAATACGGCCCAACTTGGCATGCTGCAGCGCAGTCCGTTTTATTGTCGGGTCGAATCGTTGCGGCGCGTCAAGTCCGAGCCTGCTGAAGGCGAAACCTCGCTTGTTGAACTCGTAGAGCAGGGCGAACGACGTTTGCAGGATTTTACGGAGCAATTGGGACAGTTAAGCCCCGAGGCGGACCGACAAACGCAGGATCATGCTCGTGTTCGCTATTACGCCCTTCACGATCAACTCTTCCGCTTTCGCGATTTGCTGCGCACGGCAAAGGAATGGATGCGGGAGCAGAAGTCGCCGAATCTGAGGCCGTTGCAATCCAATCCCAGCGCAGTACGCCGACCATCGAATCAGCGTTCGATCAGCGGCAGACGATTCATGATGGAGTACCAATCCGAGCAAGATATCGAAGACGTCGTTTCGGAATCGCGCGGTCCTCTGTCCGCGCATCCTCGCGGTGAAGCCGAATTGCGAATTCAATTGCGACGGTCATCCGACCTTTGTCAGGCGATGATCCAGCACGCGCATGCTCCGATGCGATGGATGCTAGAAATGCGTTTCTTGACAGACTCGACCGAAGAATTAGCTCAATACGTAATGTCGGACATCGACGAAGTTCGACCGCGTGAATTGCATTCAAGAGCCTTTCAAGGTGGTTGGAGCGCTGCCGTCGAGCCCGCCGTGAGTTTCATTGAGTGCCTGTCCAATACCCTCCGTGTCGCATTCCAATACGAGGTCACTCGCGAAAGCAGCCATCCACACGCAGCGATCGTCGCAGGCATCGCAACGCCGGGAATCTTGCAACCCATTCTTGGTACATACCAATCGCTCAACTTGTTTGGGGAATCGTTGGCCTGTCTTGTTGCTTATCCAATTGCTGCCGATCAGAAACTGTCCGATGCAGTAACGCCCACCACGGACCCGTGGGATGACCCGACTTCGACGGTCGATTGGCGTACGATTCGAGGTGAACTTCGAAATGGAGTTCTCGACCTTCGTTCTGGCACGCAACTTAGTTTTGACCACACCATCGCTCAGTGGTCTCATTGGTGGCTGGACCTGCTTCATCGATCATTACGCGAACAAGGAACTCTACGTTCGTAAGCGAGCGTCATCAATATGTTTTCATCGATTCCCATTTTGGTAAGCAGTATTCGAGGTTGGACGCACGTCGCCGAAGTCCTTGACGGTGGTCCGGCTCAAGCCATCGGCGACACGCCTTCCCAAGCAGTCGAACGTTTGGAACGGACACTTAAACGGGCTGCCAAAGCCGACGAGTTGTCGCTGTTCACCGAATGGACTGTGGCTGAGGCCTTTGTAAAAAAGTTTCCGGTTCAACCGGTCTACTATCGCGAAGGTCGACGATACTTGGCCGGACCCGTAGTCCAATTTCCTGTTCGCTACGTCCGCATGCAAGACAATCGTTCTGCTATCTACTGCGTCTTGCCCGATCTCAACCAACAGTTTTATTGCCCTGATGAGTCTTGGTTCACGTCGATGCTCAGCGATACAATCCGCGCGGTTACAGCAACCATGCAACCCGAGCAACTGCACCAGTATTGGCCGCCCGAAACCAGTGAAGTTCGATGGATTCGAGTCCGTATGAGTGTGGGATCGGTTCAAGCGGCCAGGCCGCCGTCGGTCCGCACATTGACAACCGTCGCGGAACCGTTGGTTACCAAGGGATCGGTATTTGTTCCCAACGCGGAACACTTGGAGGCCCGGCAACGTCTGATTAACGCTGTTCGACGCGGCTCTTGCCTAGTGGTCGGCGAGCCAGGCTGCGGTAAATCGACGTTGCTCAAATCCGTCGCACAGGAGCTGACCCAATCGCGACAAGCGGAACGAAAAGCAGCCGCGAAAGCCGCCGGTAGTCCCACGCCAAATCGCATCCCCCATTTCTGGTTGAGCAGCGGCGGTCGTTTGATCGCGGGCATGCGATATCTTGGTCAATGGGAAGCGCGTCTTGAAGCGGCCTTGGCTGAGTTGGCCGATATCGATGGGATTCTGGTCATCGAAAATTTACGTGACTTGGTCACTCTCGGTGGAAGCGAACCAAGGGACTCGATCGGCGCGTTCTTGGTCCCTTACATTCGAAACAACCAGTTGCGAATCGTCGCCGAAGCTTCCCCAGCTGAACTGGAAGTTTGCCGTCGACTACTACCTGTCCTGGTCGATGCATTGACCGTCGTGCTGATCGAGCCGATGGGACGCGCCGAGGAGCAAGTCTTGTTGGATCACATGCTAACGACACGGGCCCGTCACGGTCAGTTGACCTACGATCAAAAGATCCCCGGCATGATCCAGCGATTGTGCAGCCACTACCAAAGACACGCTAGTCCCCCCGGACCATCAGCCGATTTCCTCAAGTCGATTCTTGCCATGCGACCAAAATCAAAACTCGAGTCGCCAGCCAATCGTGGCTCCACAAATCCAGCCGAGCAAGATCCACAATCAGGGAAGGGCAGTGTAGCGATTACCAAGCCCGAGCCACTGGTTGTCGATAGCGATCTGGTCGTCGAACAATTCGTCAAGCTTACGGGATTGCCCGAAGTTTTATTGCGCGATGAATGGGTTCTCAAACGTTCAGAAGTGAAACAGGCCTTATTGGCTGACGTCATTGGCCAGGAAACAGCGTGCGATACCGTCGCAGGGATTGTGACTCGCATCAAGCGCGATGTTCGGCGACTTTCAGAGTTGGCCACACCCGGCTGAGATGCAGTCGGCTCCGTTTAGCACCGTCAGCCGCGGTGCAAATCGCGTGTCCGGAGTTCACTCGCCGAGCCGTGTGCGACCTTAGCGGTGGCGCCTC
>JANMNK010000206.1:0-2219 GCA_031373875.1 Pirellulaceae bacterium
CAAATCCAAAGCCCGCGACTTGCTGGTGGCATAACCCTTCGTACAGCAGTTTTACAGTAGTGCATTGAACTTTGGCTGCAGGGTGACAGAATACTTTTTGGTACTGAATCGCCAAAGTCATCTTCTGTCGATCACTTTCGCACCTCGCCAAGATAAATTCCATCAAAGACTCGCTCGCGACAACATCGCACCCTAGTCTTTCCCCGAACATCCAGCGGTGTTAGGGAACTTGCAATTGCTTTTCTTTTGAAAGATATTTTGATGGACTAACAAGCCTGTGTGTCCCCGTAGACCTTGCAACTCAGCCCAGTCTCAATGCACGCGCATAAATAATCCCGACAGTGCCATTCAAACCCGACCCCTTTGTGTTTTCTTACCCTACGTGTTTTCCGTTGATCGCTGGGCCCGCGTGCAGCACAATCGCTTCGAGTCCTGGGTAAAAACTCCGCAAAGGAGATGGCCGGTAATTTGGCCGAACGCGGCCTCTCCTGTTTACCTTCCGGGCAAAGGTGCGAGTTGACGGAGAATCGTTTAGAATCATTGTGTGATGAAACAAACTTACTTCAAAATCGAATGAACTTTCCATGTCCGACGTCACCCGCATCCTGTCGCAAATCGAAGCCGGTGATCCGTCGGCCGCTGGGCAATTATTGCCGCTAGTGTACGACGAATTGCGGAAGCTAGCGGCTGCGAAGTTGGTTAATGAAAAACCTGGACAAACGCTGCAAGCGACGGCGCTGGTACACGAGGCTTATCTTCGATTGGTCGACACGGAACAGTTGCAGCGTTGGAACAGCCGAGGCCATTTCTTTGGGGCGGCAGCCGAGGCCATGCGGCGGATTCTGGTAGAACAGGCGCGCCGCAAGGGACGTGACAAGCATGGCGGTGGGTTGCAGCGAGTGGAATTACGAGATCCGGCGGCTGATGATCCCGATCACGAATTGCTTGCCCTGGATGCCGCACTGCCGAGACTCATTGCGGAAGATCCGCTGGCGGCGGAAGTCGTAAAACTCAAGTATTTTGCCGGTTTAAGGCGTGAGGAAATCGCTTCCATTTTGGGGGTTTCGGTGCATGAAGTTCGCCAAAAATGGGCCTACTCGCGGGCTTGGTTGAGGCTGGCGCTGGAACACTGAGAATCTTTTTCCAGATTTTTGCGCCAGAAGCGACCATCGCGACGCACTGGGTATTGAAGGAGAATTTGAATCACTATGACCATCAATCCACAACGTGCTCAGGCTCTGTTTTTGGCTGCCCTGGAATTAACCGAACCGGAGGCTCGCCGGGAAATGCTCGATCGCGAATGCGGCAATGACTCCGCATTGCGCCAGCGGGTCGAAGCACTGCTGGGTGCCCATGATGCGGCAGGAGGTTTCGGTGACGATCCTTCCCGCCCCCGCTTCGAAGCGACGATCGACCAACCAATCGTCGCGCGTCCCGGTTCGCTGTTGGCCGGTCGCTACAAACTGATCGAAGCCATCGGTGAAGGAGGCATGGGCTCCGTTTGGCTGGCAGAGCAGAAAGAGCCCGTTCGACGCAAGGTCGCCGTCAAGCTGGTCAAGGCTGGCATGGACTCTCGGCAAGTGTTGGCTCGCTTTGACGCCGAGCGGCAAGCGCTAGCTCTGATGGATCATCCGAATATTGCCAAAGTCTTCGACGGGGGGATGACGGATCAAGGACGACCCTACTTTGTGATGGAATTCGTCAAGGGCGTGCCGCTGACCGAATACTGCGACCAAGCTCGACTCTCCGTCAAAGAGCGACTAAACCTATTCATCCCGGTTTGCCAGGCGGTGCAGCATGCTCACCAAAAGGGCATCATCCATTGAGACCTGAAGCCGTCCAACATTCTGATCTGTTTGTATGACGGCAAACCGGTACCAAAGGTTATCGACTTCGGCTTGGCCAAGCCGCTCTATCAGTCGCTAACCGAAGAGACACTGCATACCGCCTTTGGCATGATGGTTGGTACGCCGCTGTATATGAGTCCGGAACAAGCCGAACACAACAATTTGGACGTCGATACTCGCACCGATATCTATTCGTTGGGTGTGATTCTTTACGAATTGCTCACTGGCACGACTCCGCTCGAAAAACAGCAACTCAAGCTGGCGGCCTACAACAAAATCCTGCGGCTGATCAAAGAAGTTGAACCCCAGAAACCCAGTACTCGCTTGAGCGGCAGCGCCTTACGGAGGTCGCGGGCATGTTGGGCGCGGATT
>JANMNK010000207.1:0-2158 GCA_031373875.1 Pirellulaceae bacterium
GTTGAAATTGAAACGCTCAAAGCACTGGTCGAGGTGGAACCCCTGGAACGCATGGCGACTCAGCTTGAGTCATTGAAACAGAGTGGCCCCGGCGTACTCAAAGCGTACGTGAGAAACGTCCGCATGTCTCTTTTCGGCAGATCCGAACAAGCATTTGTGGAGGTGGACTCATGAACGGTCTAGCAGCATTCATTATCACTTTTGCTCTGTCGTTCCTTATCGTACCCATCGCTCTGAGCATAGGACGCATGCTTGGGGTGTACACCATCGTTCATGAGCGTCGATGTCACGTTTATGTACTCTTTGGCAAAGTCATAGAGATTATCGACGAACCAGGTCTGCACTTTCTTTGGCCGTTGATGGAGTGGAGAGCCTTGATCGTCAATTGGCTAGGTAAATGTTATGTCCTCGATATGCGATTGGACCAAGTCTATATACGGAGTGCCCCAGTGAATTCGGAAGAAGGCGCCCCTATGGGAATTGGCATTTGGTACGAAATGTTCATTAGCGATCCCGTGGCTTATTTGTTCAAGAATATGGACCCGCGAGGATCTTTGTCCGCCAACGTCGGAAACTCCACGGTTCGATGCCTCAGCAATTTGCCACTAGCGCTCATGATGGTCAACCGTCATGGTATGAGTGCTACCGTTCGTGAAGAAGTTTCGCCGAAATCGGATGAGTGGGGATATCGGCTTGGGTCCGTTTACATTCGCAAGGTTCATTTTCGCGACAAGGAAATGATTCGTCAGATTGAAAGCAAAGTCGTCAATCGGTTGCGACAGGTAACGTCCGCGATCAAACAAGATGGTGCTAACCAAGTGAGTATTATCACGAGCACAGCAGATCGCAAAGCGGCCATTGAGTTCGCAAAAGCCGCCGCTATCCGACCTGAGTTAGTGGGCAATGCACTGCAAAAGATATGCAGGGACCCTGAGACGTCCGACGCCATGTTCACGATCCTCGAGACGCAAAAACTGCTGGACTGCAAAACGAAGCTAACTTTGCTTCCTCAGAAAAGCGGTCTGCTTACTGACTTGCTGGCAGCGCGAGAACAGACGATATGAGACTTGAATGTCATTGATTGGGGGCGTTCGGAACAGACTTGGCAAAATCTAAAGGCCGCGCCGAGCTTGATGCAACTGTTGATTCACCTCCGGCCATTCTCAGTTCGCGGAGAACGCGGACTTGGGCGGTGAAATTGCGTGAGTGATCGCCGATAACCTAGGATTTAACGCCGGGATTTTACGTCGTCTTTTTGTCATGAATTAACGTATGGACGGCAAAATGGCTGATGTTCATGTGGTTCTAGACCATTGGTTGCGAGCTCAGTTCGTAGCAGAACAAGAGGCCGGTTTCCCCTTGCTCACACAAGTGCCGGATACGCGGGTCATTCGTTTTCTCGATCATTTCGCGGGACTGGGCAGGGATAGTCAAGCAGCACTTGTGGAGATTTTGGTGGAATGGTCCTCACACAATCTGTTGGGTACCCCGCCGAATCCTTGCTACGAGCGATACCAAAAAGCTACTGCCTTTCCAGACCATGTTGGAGGACTGCGGTATACAGATGTGAATCTTCTATCCGGACTTGCCAAGGATGCTAATCACGGAGGGCTGCTCGGTTTCTTTCAGTCGCACGGAATTAAAGGGTTGGCGCTGGAACCACCGCGAAGTTTGGTAACGGATATCGCCGATCTCGTTCCCGTGGGGGTTCCCGCGTTACGCAAGGCCGTGAATGCCAAGCTTGCCAAACTCTTTGCACCAAAGTTGACTGACATCGGTAGTGAGATGTGGCTGTACGAAGGAGTGCTGCACAACTGCCAGGTCAAGCTTCGCATTCAGTATTCGGGGCGCATGGGTCGCCCACAAATGTGTTACAACGCCGAATTGCAGGGCCATGGTTGCAGCATCGATTGGCCGAATTTCTGTTTCGAATCCATGCTGGGCGTCGCGTTCGGACGTTGGAATTACCTTACCAAGGAAAACGCGGATCGCTCGCTGTCACTCTTCATTCAATTGATCGAGCGGCTTGCCCGGCTGCCGGCGGAGCTGCCTCTAACCAACAGGTCGGAAGTCTCCGATTAGCCTTAATGATTAACAAGCAAGCTTTACGGCCAAGCTGACGCTCCGCTATTTTTCGCCAAGCAGGTATTGTCGAACA
>JANMNK010000221.1:0-5525 GCA_031373875.1 Pirellulaceae bacterium
GTGGCGCAATTGAACTACACGAATCCGTTCTTGCAGGAACGTATCGAATTGGAGCGAGTTGCTTTAGCGGACGAATTTATTTCCGAGTCGACGCCATTCTGGAGCTACACGCTAGACCAAGCGATCCAACGCAGACCTAACCTCGCCAGGATGTCGGACAAGGCAAAGTCCGTTGCTCAGCCACTGCGACTGAAATTGATAGAGGGCGTTTCCGTTACGGATGAAGAATTGCAACTGTATGACGATTTGGTCATCTATATCTTGTTCTACGAAGAATTGGATGCATGGGGGCGACGGGTAGCGATTTCTTTGCTTGATGATTCGGTCAACTTAAAAGTGTGGAAACAATATTCGACGGAATTCGATTACTGGTTTCAAGTTCCTTTGCGACAGCTCCCTTCGTCGGGACAAAAAGTGCATTTGTTTGCAATGTTCTACCAAGTCTATCGCGCGTTCTTCAACATTTTCGAATGCGTCATCGGTCAGTCGTTGCCAGCCGCTCAATTGCGAGCTCGTATTTGGCAGTCAATCTTTACGCATGACTTGAGGCGATACCGCCGAACTCTCTACAACAGCTTGCATCAAGTCACGACCTTGGTGACAGGTCCCAGTGGAAGCGGCAAAGAGTTAGTTGCACAAGCCATAGGAACATCGCGATATATTCCGTTCGACTCAAAGTCTGGAAAATTTTTAGCGCATCCGTTGGAAAGCTACTTTGCTATCAACATTTCGGCTTTCTCCAAGAACCTCATTGAATCGGAGTTGTTCGGGCACGCAAAAGGTGCGTACACAGATGCTGCCGGCGCGCGAGCCGGATGGCTGGAGACATGTGGAGAATACGGTTCCATTCTCCTCGACGAAATAGGCGAACTGGATTCCACGACCCAAGTGAAGCTGCTACGCGTTCTGCAAAACCGCCAGTATCAAAGGCTTGGCGAGACCAAGATGCGGGAATTTTCAGGCAAGATCATCGCCGCTACCAATCGCGACCTCCGACAAGAAATCGAGAAAGGAGCGTTTCGCGAAGATCTGTATTATCGACTCTGTGCCGATGTGGTAGAGACGCCAACCTTGGCAGCCCAGTTGCAGGACAACCCGGACGCATTAGGCAACTTGGTCTCGTACATCGCTAAGCGCATCGTCGCAGAGGAGCACGAGGAGTTGACCGTGGAAGTCCTTGAATGGTTGCAAAAAAATCTTCCGACCAATTATCTGTGGCCGGGAAATATTCGCGAGCTGGAGCAATGTGTTCGCAACATCATGATCCATGCAAATTGGAGTCCTTCTCCTGGCCAATCGCCGCCGCAATCAACGGCGAGTGCAAATGATAAGAACATCCTAGCGGTGCAGAGCCTCGCCACCGAATTGCAGTCGCTTAGTTTGACGGCGGATGAATTAATGTGCCGATATTGCAAGATCGCGTATCAGCAAACCAAGAGCTTTGAAAAATCAGCCAAACTACTTCAACTCGACCGCCGCACGGTTCGCGCTAAGGTAGATTTTTCGAACGAGAACAACTTGGAGAACTGACAGCAAGGAAGCAATTCAGGCAGCAACGTGTCATGTGGGCTTTCAGCATCGTCTATGCTTGTGATCTAACACAATGGATTGACTGAGGAGTTTTCAATCGCAATCATATTTTTGGCCGAAATCGCTTTCTTGAAAGCACGGATATTCAGGGTGTGCAGTTGGCTGTTTGGCCCGATCGCTATATTCTGTCCCCAATACCCGTGCCTCGAAGTCGAACAAATTTGGTTCCCAAGATTGCAAACGCTTCGTGCGGAAAGCTCCTGTCGGGAACCCAATCCCGTGTCAAAACCGAACTGGATATCTGCCTATCATTCCATCCGTGGAAGCCAGCTTGGAACGTGTTATTGCTGCTCAGTAGTCTTGCGTTATCAATGGACGTGTGAAACTGCGAACTTGCTTGAGTTGCTAGCAAAACTAAGATTGGAAACGCCGCGAATATCGTACGCGTACGATTCAGGGTGAATACGCTTCAAGAATTGCGTAACTGGACGCTAATTCGACGACTGGTGCGAATCGAAACGATTGTAGATCGACGGATGGTCATTTGATATTGCCACGCCCAAGCCTTAAATGCTAGGTTTCCAAGTGGAACCTGCATTGTACCTTACTGATCCATGGATGGATGAATTGTGCAAATCAAAGTGAATCTGCAATTGCGATGGATTTTCGTATTCGTTGTGCTCTTAAGTGCACGCGTTGGGGCACAAGAGGCAGCTTGGATTTGGTCGCCAGAACATCCCGTCGGGCAAGTGCCGATCGGCGATGCGTATTTCCGCAAAGTGGTCCAGCTTCCGCTTATCGAACAAGCGCGAATCGACATTTCTGCTGACGACAGTTACGAGTTGTTTGTCAACGGACGAATCATCGGTCGCGGTGACGTTTCTAAAACTCTGGATCAGTACGAAATTTCCAGAAAACTTACACGTGGCAAAAACGTGATTGCTGTGCGTGTTGGCAATCGGTCGGGTCGTTCGGCCGGTGTTGCAATTCGAGTTCAGATCAAACCCGTGGGACAAGAATGGCGCAACTTCCCGACGGACGAGTCTTGGAAAAGTTCATTGGATGCACCAGCGATGTGGCCATCGGTTGGCTTTAATGACGCCAACTGGAAGTCGTCCAAAATCCTTGGCAAGCTTGGACAAAGCGTTCCGAGCGAAGACCAAAGCAGCAAAGTAGCGACGCAATCAAACGAAACCGTCAGTACAACCGAACAAACGACGCACACACTCACGAACGGCTACGTTGTCCCTCGCGGATTTGTTGTCGAGCAAGTTTTAAAGAACGATCAATCCGGCTCGTTACTCGCAATTGCGTTTAACGAATTCGGACACATCATCGCTTCCAAAGAAGGCGGTTCGCTCAGCTTGATTTTCGACAGCGACAAGGATGGCGTGCCGGACAAAGTTCGTGATTATGGTGACTCAGTCAAGAACATCCAAGGCATATTGCCCTTGAATGGTGAACTGATTGTGACGGGTGATGGCCCAGAGGGGAACGGGCTTTATCGTTTGGCCGACGCAGACCGAAATGGTACCCTGGACGAAACGAACTTGATTCTCAAGTTCGGTGGAACGCCAGGTGAACACGGAGCGCATCAAATAACGCTCGGGCCTGACGGTTACATCTACGTGGTCCTCGGAAACCACGTTCACGTCGATTCCCAACCCAACGTGACCAGCAGTTATCAGAATTATTACGAAGGCGATTTAGTTCAACCCCGGCTAGAAGATCCAGGTGGACACGCTCGCGGAGTCAAAGCCCCCGGTGGCACGATCATTCGAGTTGATATCGCACACGGTGGCTATCAAACTATCGCGGGGGGGCTTCGCAATGCTTACGATCTGGCCTTTCATCCGAACGGTTCTTTGTTTGTCCATGACAGTGATATGGAAGCGGACGTCGGCGCTGTTTGGTATCAGCCGACGCGCGTCTTCGAAGTACCCGAAGCGGCTGAATTCGGTTGGCGCAGTGGTTGGGCAAATTGGCCTGCGTACTATTTGGATCGGCTGCCTGTTCTAGTGGAAACCGGACGTGGTTCGCCGACGGGAATGGCCGTTTACGATCATTACGCTTTTCCAACCCAATATCAAAAGTCGATTTTCTTGGCTGACTGGTCCGAGGGTCGCATCCTGTCCCTTAATCTCAATCCTGACGGCGCTGGTTATCGCGGGCAAGCAGAAGTTTTCTTGCATGGACAGCCGTTGAATGTGACGGACCTTGACGTCGGTCCCGATGGTTCGCTGTATTTTTGCACCGGCGGTCGCGGTACCACAGGCGGAATCTATCGCGTGGTTTGGAAAGGTGACAAAACCTACGATCCCAATGATCTAGGTGAGGGCATTTCACGGGCCATTCGCCAACCGCAACTCAATTCGGCTTGGGGACGACAACAAGTTGCCATCCTCAAAAAGGAACTTGGGTCCACATGGGATGAACTTGTCATGGGCGTTGCCTACAGTCCGGACAATCCTGCTCGCTACCGCACCCGCGCATTGGACCTGATGCAACTACTGGGTCCGACTCCGCCATCGAATATGCTCGTCGAACTTTCCCGTTCGCCGAACGAGTCAGTGAGAATCAAAGCTGCGAGGCTTTTGGGACTCAAGCGAGACGATGAGGTCGCGCAAACTCGGTTGCAAGAAATGTTGGAGGATACCAATCGGCTCGTCCAAAGGACGGCTTGCGAATCGTTGTTGCGAAGCCGCGCGGCCTGCGACCCGATGCTCCTGGTTCCGCTTCTCGAAAGCGACGATGTCCGCCTCGCGTTCTCGGCTCGAAAAGTGCTTGAGACAATCGATCCGGCGCAATGGCGTGACAAATTTATGTCGGATGAAAGCCAGCGATTATTGATTCAAGCGGGCTTGGCGTTAATAACCGTTGAACCAACTCCGGATAATGCCAAGGTCGTCATCGACAAAATCATGGATGCCATGGACCGATTCGTCAGCGACCACGATTTCATTGACATGTTACGTGTTGTCGAAGTGGCGTTGCATCGTAGCGGAGTCAAGGGCGACGATGTCCCACGGCTGTGCGAGCGCGTGATGACGGAATTTCCTGCTGGTGAATCCGTAATCAACCGCGAGCTGATTCGCTTGGCAGTGTACTTGCAAGCCGACGGAATCGTTGAGCGAGCGATTGCGTTCCTCAATAGCACCGAACCTCTAGCGGATCGTATGCATGTGGGCATGCATTTGACTTTCCTGAAACGAGAATGGGCACCCACAGAGCGATTTGCTCTTCTCAAGTTCTTTGAAGAAGCCCTCCGCACCGAAAGCGGGAGCAGCTACCCCCTATATATTTTGAATGCGACGCAAGATTTTGCGAGCAACATGACTCCCGAAGAAGCTCGCATATTCATAGCGGATGGCCAGCAGTGGCCGAATGCGGCGTTTGTCGGTCTTACATGCTTGCCCGAGAAACTGACCGATGAAGATCTTCAGCTCGTCCAACGGCTGGACAAGGCGGTCGATCAGTCAGGTCTCGAGCCTGACAGTTTTAAACGACTCAAGACTGCGGTGACGGCAGTGCTCGCTCGTAGCGGTGACGCACATTCGATGGCGTACCTTCGTGAAATCTGGCGACGGAGCCCGGATCGGCGAAGCACAATTGCAATGGGACTTGCCCAGGAACCTGCGGGAGAAAATTGGGATTACCTAGTTCGGAGCATACCGGTTCTAGAACCATTTTCGGTCAGCGAAATCCTGGCCGCTTTAACAAAAGTTTCCGATGCGACAGACGAACCAGAAATCCTTAGACAAGTCTTGTTACACGCGGTCCGAATGGAACGCGAAGGTGAAAAACCAGATGCTGCTCTAGGGCTGCTAGAACATTGGATTGGCAGATCGCCTGCAGCCACAAACGATAATCCGGCTGCAGCAATAACGGCTTGGCAAAATTGGTTTACGGAAACGTATCCTAACCATTCCGCCGCCGTGCTTCCAACGGAGACGGATGCCGGAAAATGGACGATGGACCAGCTCAACGAATTCTTG
>JANMNK010000225.1:0-2551 GCA_031373875.1 Pirellulaceae bacterium
TTAATTAGCCGAGTGCTCGTGATCGCAGCCACAGGATGGAGACCGTGAATGAGAGCTTCGACGAAGGGCCACAGGTCAAACTCGCGCAGCTCAAGATTGACTCCGAATTCCGTTTGGAGACTTAGGTTTTCCTCGAGCACCTTGTCGACCAGCCCTTCGAGTTGTTGAACGTTGCGACGCAAAGCCTTGAGCATCTGGGCGGCTTCAATGCTGGAGTTTTGCGCAGGGAGTGTCATCTCCAAAACCCTCCCAGTCAAGGAAATAGCATTCAGTGGAGTTCGAAGATCGTGTGCCACGAAGGAGAGATACTCTTCTCGCCGCTGCCGCACTTCTAACTCAAGTTGAGTGGAATAGGCTTTTAATGCCAGGCCTATTGCTTGGTCAAGAACAGGAGAAAACAAAGGTGTCAGGAGTCATTGTTTCTTAGGTTGCGTACTTGGGGGCGTCCGCGTGGGCGTAATGTCGATTCCAGGTCAAGTCGACTGGCGGTTGATTCAACCCAAGTTTCGTCTCCAAAAGGGCTTCCACGCTTCACGCTCCGACGGACTGCAGCAATTTCTTTATCGGTCAGCGGTTCATTGACGCGTCTAACCCAGTTCGGAAGTCTGGGAATCGGCCAGGCCGAAAGCAATTTTGGATCGGGTTCCGGTTGCGACCCCCAGCGATACAACGAACCCCAACGCCAATCTTCCGCCCGATCCACTAAGTTAGCACGCACGGCATTTCGTTCAACATACCGCGCGACGACGAAGAAATGATCATCATCTTGGATTGGAAAACTTTTGAAGCGACCTTGATAAACATGCCCTTCCCCAGAAGTTCCGTAGTGCGCGTGGTAACGCTGCGTGTGCGTCAGTGTCACCCATCGCAAGAAGTTGCTCATGGCACCATTCTCAAGCGGTCGTAGCACAAAATGCCAGTGATTACTCAACAGTTGGTATGCCAGTATTTGACACGAGTAACGTTCCAATCCTTCCCCAAGGATTCGCTCGAAAGCAACGAAATCCGCCTCTTTTTTAAAGATCGGCCTTTTCGCATTGCCTCGGTTCAGTGCGTGGTAAATGCAATTTGCTTCATCGGCGCGTTTAGGTCTGGGCATCACAACAGTGTAACATGAATCCTTTCCCGAATCAATGACTCCTGACACCTTTGTTTTGTTGACTCCTGACACCTTTGTTTTGTTTTGGGTGAGACCTTTGTTTTGGGAGAATCTTTTAGGCGATTACTTCTTTGACGACTCGGCCACGGACGTCTGTCAATCTGAAATCACGACCGGCATAGCGATATGTCAATCGTTCATGGTCGAGGCCGAGCAAGGCCAGCATTGTGGCGTGAAAGTCGACGAGGGGAACGGCGTTCTCGGTGGCTTCATGACCGTGGTCACCGCTGACGCCATAATCGAAACCGGGTTTAACACCACCACCAGCCATCCACAGCGTAAAGGCTTTGTTGTTGTGGTCTCGTCCGTCGCGGCCTTGAGCGTACGGCGTTCGTCCGAATTCGCCCGTCCAGACGACCAGCGTTTCGTCGAGTAAACCTCGCTTTTGCAAATCCGCCAAAAGTCCCGCAATCGGCTTATCCACCGCGTCGCAATTGCGTGGTAAATCCGTGGCCAAGTTGTTGTGGTGATCCCAATTGCCGTGAGCGATCTCAACAAATCGAACGCCCGCTTCGACGAGTCGTCGTGCCATCAAGCACTTTCTCCCCATCGCCGACGTCGATTGTTGGTCTATCCCGTAAAGAGCTTTTGTCGCTGCAGATTCTTGGTTGATATCCATCACCTTGGGCATTTCGCTTTGCATGCGGAATGCGAGTTCGTACGATTCGATAACGCCGTCGACGTTTGGATTAACTCGATCGGAAGTCAGTTTTTGTTTGTTCAGCGATTGAATGTAATCCAGTTCGGCTCGTTGGAGGTTTTTGGATACTTGCGGTTCAATATTGGGAACTTTGGCATTTTCCATATTGCGATTGTCGCCGCCGATTTTTGTTCCTTGGTAAATTGCTGGGAGGAAAGCGCTGCCATAGTTTTGAGCTCCCCCGCCACCGCCTGGAGGAGCGATGCTAATGAACCCAGGCAAATTCTCATTCTCAGATCCCAATCCATACAGCGTCCACGAACCAAGCGAAGGGCGAATGAACTGATTCGTGCCTGTATGCAGACGCAGCATGGCTTGTGGGTGAGCAGGCAACTCGGTTTGCATCGAGTGGATCATGCACATTTTGTCGGCATGCTTGGCGGTTTCTGAAAAGAGTTCCGATATCCATAATCCGCTTCTGCCGTTCTGAGAAAACTTCCACGGAGACGCAAAATACTTGCTACCTGGCCGAGGGCCCGCTTTCCCGTTGTCTTTGGCAAGCAAGGGTTTGTAGTCAAAAGTATCGACGTGAGAAGGGCCGCCCTTCATAAATAAAAATACGATCCGCTTTGCAGTTCCTGGAAAGTGAGTCGCCTTCGCGGAAAGCGAGTTGGATGGATGTTCAGATACTTTCTCCTCGCTCTTGGCAATCTTCTGTAGCAGCGATGCGAGCGCAATTCCACCGAATCCCA
>JANMNK010000274.1:0-4520 GCA_031373875.1 Pirellulaceae bacterium
GATCCGCCTTGTCGAGCGTCAGGCTGGAAATCCAATCATCCAACGCTCGCTGTCGATCGAACAACGTCTGGTCGAGGTCAAATACGATAGCAGTCACAGTTTTCAAACAAGAGCCTCTCGACTTTGGCGACGCGAATTCAAGATTGCTTGGTAAACCGATCGACCACCTGCAATTAGGCCTGGCAGAAAATCTCCAAACGCATTGACTTCACAAACTAGCGGCAACCCAGTTCGCGGCAACAAGATATCGACGCCACAATAAAGTGCGCCGGGGAACAAATCGGCTGCCCGCACTGCCAACTGACGACAGTCTTGCACTCGATCGCCACCGACAGCTTCCTCGACGCTGTGCAATGAAGCTCGTGCGTTACCCAAGTGCAGATTGGTGATTGGCGAAGTACTCTGTCTCGCAACTACATGATCCGCTTTTCCGTTGATAACGACCACACGCAAGTCAAATCGATCGCCGTCGACGCGGGCTTTATTGACGGCAGCCTCGGCTATCATTCCCTGAGGAGCAAGGACTCCGAAAATATCTTGGATGTCGCGTAAGCTTGTGTATGAGCGAACACGAAGCGAATTGAATAGCCGGACTCGCCCTAAATCTCGATCGATTTCAATGGGCGCGATCAGTTGTTGGCGATCTTTGCAAACTCGATAACAGCAGACACCTGATGCCGATGAAGCAAATCGAGGCTTAACGAAAACACGTCCTCCACAACTCTGGATAAATGGCTGTAAAATCTCCCAAAAGTCACTCGGCTCGGTCGGCAACAAAGTTGTTCGAGGCCGATGGGAACGTAACTCCCCAGATGCAGCAAAACGTAAATGTGTCGTCCATTTATCGAACATGACTTCGACTTCGCTCGGCTGCTGGTCAAATTCAATGTCCGGGCGGGTTATCGACCAATCATTTAAAACTCGGAGAATTCGACATAGGCCCGAGTATTGGTGGTGCAGCGAAAGGATTTGCCCAACTTGCGGAAATTCAAGACCGCCACCATGGCTGATCAGCGAGGCAATCACTTCCGTCCGTTGGCCAAACGAATCGATTCGCAATCGCGAGCCCCTTTCAATTCGATTCAATAAATCCGAACCATCGTTGATCAAATCGATCCAATCAATGCAACGCGGCGCGGGAAGCCCAAGTTGCACAGCAGTTTCGCGATAGTCCGACACTCTCCGACTTTGAGGGTCGCCAACGATCCAATGTGTTTGCTCTCGGACGGACATGGATTTATTCACCGACTGCCACGAAACGCCATTCATCGTCTTCTTCCATCTGACTTGGCTTCGACAAATCCATCTTGATAGGTAACTCGCTGAGCAGCTTAGTGACTTCGTTAGTCAAGTAGTTATAGTGCAGACTCACGTGCTTTAGGAGTCCATCGGTAGGAAGGGAGAGGAGTGCCCGTCCACCTTCGTCGGTGATCACACCCAACGAAAGATCCAGCGTTTCGATCCGCTTGACGAGAGGGCTGTTGACGATCACTGCGGCAATGTCATTGGCGAATTCGCAATTCCGCAAACCAAGGTACTTCAGGTTTGGAAACAACTCGCCGCTGAGGATCGGCTGCAAATCTTCGACTGTACTGTCCCCTCCATATTGTTCTGTGCCGAGCCAAAGTTCCAAATGCTCCAACGCTGGAAATTCAGATCTTCCAATCGAGCGTACGAATTCGGCGGACAACCCGCCTGACTCGCAGACCAAGCCCCGCAAGCCTGCGTGCTTGGGTTGGCTCATAGAGAGATCATTGCCGCCGCGAGTTCGAAGCAATTCAAGTTTGGGAAACGCTTCGAGCAAGGGAGTCACATCGCTTTGATGAATCCAGGACATTTCGTTTTCTTCCGAAACGATGTCTCCAAGATAGATTGCCTTTAGGCTCGTGAGTCGATCACGCCTGTCGCAAAGCAACTCGATCACAGCGCAAGGATCACCTTCACTGTCCTCTCCTGCCCAATTTCCAATCACAATACCAATTGCTTCAGCAGCGGCCTCTGTCTCAAGAAAATGAATCAAGTGAGGAATGCAATTAGCTTCGTCGTAGTCGCTACGAAATCGGTATACCGTTTTCCCGCCAACGACGGGCTTCTTTTCGGGATCGTAGTCGGCTACTCGTTTACCTAGGAATGTCTTCGCATTGTTACTAATATCTTCGTGTTTCAAGATCGAACGAAACGCAAGTACTGGCAAAGCTTCGCCATCGTCTCCGGTCGACGCGGTCGCACTATCAGCATCGACATATCCTTTCTTCATTTTTTCGGCGATCAAATTCTCAAAGTCCTTCATCGCTGCCTCTTCATCGGCAAACGTTTTCGTTTTCGATTGCCCTTCGGTACCGGTTCGGCCAAACGTGACGGTGTGAGAATCACCTACGAGCTCGATGTTCCAAAATTTGTTGGATGTCGAGTCCATGAAAACCAGCTCACGTCGAATCATGCGTTGCTCCTAGTGTTCAGAAATTGCAATTGTGAATTGAAGGACATACAAATTTAGCAAACTCAAACGAACAAAGATCGTCTAAGTTTCGACCATTGGTTTATAGAGTTGGGGATCGTCAAAACCTGCTATCCAAGCAGCGGCCTGATGACAAGTTTTCGTTTCGGGTGGCACACGCAAAAAGTATTGCCGGTTGGTTGATGGGCATCGGCAAGCCAACCCGACGAGCGGTTCATCTTCGTTGAGTTCGATGATCAAGAGCTGCCTTTTTCCGCCGGCGTCCGTGTCTTGATCGATTTCTTTCGCTCCGACTTCTTCAGAAAATTTTAAGTAGCCCATTCGCTCGATCATGACGCGACGAAGCTCAGCATTCTTTTCTTCCAGCACCTGTTTCGAGGTGATTTTGTCTGGCTCGAAAGCGATTTCGTGAGTCACAGGTACACTGCGCCAGCGAAGAGGGGCGTTCTGCAGTAATGGCGGAAGAGATAAAATGCTTGATCCGCCGATGTCGATCCAACCCGAGACACGAAGTCCTTCGGGCAAGCGATGCAAATTCACGCACCCCGCCACGTCCAATTGTCCTAGTGGTCCCATCCAAAGGGGAAGCGAACGAATTTCCGAACAGTTTCTTAAGCTCACATTGCCATTCCGAATGGCCGCCTCTCGCGGCCACTCAGACAGTCAAGGGCAATCGCTCGCGTTCAAAAACCAAGTAGACAAACGCTCTGGCAAACGCTCTAAAAACGTACATCCACGCAAGCTGATCGAACCACAAGTTAGTTCTGCAGGCAAGCGTTCTAGTTTTTTACAGTTGTCCAAGTTCAAGCGTGATCGCACTTTCACTGTGGACGAAAGTTCCTGGATGGGCGTGCCACTTAGATTCAAGTCATTGCATGCGACCGAACAAGAAATCTTTTTTAAGCCCGTGCCGCTCAAGTCAATGCTGCCATCGATACGAATAGCCTCTGATGCTCCCGCAAGCACGTGATCGCGGGCCTGATCCGGTGTCATCGACATGCGTTCAATCCCTGATGATTCGGATTTCTTTGGGTGAGTATTCACGCTGTCGCCACACGCGATAGAAGCCGGTTTTCAGCTTGATTGCATCGTGTTCGTCATGCACTAGCGTTGCCTCCATTGCGGTCACATGAAGAATCATGCCATCTGGCGTGTCGTAGAGAGTTGCTGCACCTTGCTCGGCAATCCGATGGCAATGCCCCGTTAACTCACCGTGGGCAAGAATCGTGTGCTGTGCTTTGCGGCGATTTTCAGGAAGCTTCGCAACCTCCTCGACCATTACATCCCCGTGCCGAAACTGAGACATTGTTTTCCTCATGAGTTTGGGTTTCAATTTGTCGGTCTCGCCATTATGCAATATTGATGGACACGTTTGGTCACAGGACAAGAATTTTCTTTGATTTGCTTTCGACTTGATTTACACCGCCGGTGACGTCCGCCATGCCGGTTCCTCGTTAGTTTCTAGCGTGGGAGTGGCGTGGTGGTCGTCTGGATCGTGGAGAAATGAAGAGGGCCAGTTCATGCAGCACGCGGACTCATCGTTGGCCTTGGGTACCGCCAATGGGCGTTGGTATAAAACGCCATCGCAAGCTTTAACGAGATCCAGCCTGAGATCCAGGTCGATGTCTTTCGTCACGCACGAAACTCCGCCGGCGAGACCACCTCAAGCATATAAATTCTTGAGGGATGTTTGGTCACACTCAACCAATCAAATGGACCAAACCGCTGCTTAGAAAAAACTATGCAATTTGCCCCGACGACGGCCCGCAAAAAGTTTTTTGTTGGACAAAACGGAATCTTTAGCTCGGTCTCGGGAGAGTCACGCGGCCCGGACCAAAGATTTTTTCTGGCATTTAGGCCGAAGTCAAAGAGACAAGAGAGCCCAAAGATCGCCGCCCCCCGATACTCCCAGCCGGGGTGTCGACGGTTGAAATCGAAAGTCTCTTTTGGGCGCCGCAGAGATCCGCGGGAGAAAGGGGCAAAGTGCGTTTGACCTTGTAAAAACCAGTAAAGATCGTCTGGAAAAAACGAAAAAAGCCGGCGACAGTGCATTGCACCATCG
>JANMNK010000310.1:0-7761 GCA_031373875.1 Pirellulaceae bacterium
GTCGACGGAAACGTTTACTTCGATCGCGGCGGCAAACGCATCAACGTTCGTGGAACTGATGTTTTAGCGAGCTAGGTCGCTTCGTCTGTGGCACCATTTTCTGTGCTGCGAGCAAATTCAGAACCAGTCTTTAGATTTTGAACGGGGCGATTCGGCTGACATAGCCAATCAGCCCCTTTTCTTTTGGTAACAATCCGTAATTTTAGATTCGCACATTTTTGGCGGACACGATTGTTCAATTACACTTTTACAACGTGAGTGTCGCCCGTGTTTGTCGATCGAGTTGAAATCGAAATCATTGCAGGTAAAGGCGGCGATGGATGCCGCAGCTTTCGTCGCGAAAAACATGTTCCGCATGGCGGTCCCAACGGTGGAGATGGCGGACATGGTGGCAGTATCATCATTCGCGCACGCGAAGGCGTTAACTCCTTGATGATGTTCTCCCACCAAAAGCAATGGCGAGCGGAACGCGGCATGCCGGGGACCGGTTCCAACTGCCACGGCAAGAGCGGCGATCAGTTGGTTCTCGAAGTCCCACCGGGGACCGTCGTCATGGACCTTTCAAGCGGCTTGGTGATCAAGGACTTGGTCAACGACGGCGATGAAGTCGTTGCAGCTCGAGGCGGCAAAGGCGGCTGGGGAAACACGCACTTCAAAACTTCTACCAACCAAGCCCCCTTCGAATTCAACGAAGGACAAGAAGGTGAACGCCGTCGAATCGTCCTCGAGCTAAAATGTATCGCCGATGTTGGCTTGATAGGAAAACCAAACGCAGGCAAAAGTACACTCCTCTCCCGTCTCTCCCGAGCTAGACCGGAAATCGCCGATTACCCTTTCACTACAAAATACCCTAACCTAGGTCTCGTCGCCGCCAGTCGCGATCGCAGTTTCGTGATGGCCGACATTCCAGGTCTCATCGAAGGCGCACATGCTGGTGTCGGATTGGGACACGATTTCCTTCGTCACATCGTCCGAGCTGGCATCTTGGTTCACATGGTCGAACCCATGCCGATGGACGGTACAAATCCATTAGAAAACTACAACACAATTCGTAGCGAACTCAGCCAATACAGCCAAGAACTTTCTGATCGCCCCGAAATCATCGTGGTCAGCAAGAGCGAACTGCCCGGTTCCGATATCGTCAAAAAAGAGCTGGAAGATTCAACTGGCAAGTCTGTCATGGCGATCAGCGCTGTAACCGGTTCCGGCCTGGATTCGCTGGTCCGGCAAGTCGACCAAATGCTTCGCGATCGTCAAGCTATTCCCGCAAAGTCACCCGCATAACATGATTCGCTACGTCGTCGACATCGGAAATAGCGGGCTTCGCTGCGTTCTTTGTCCTTCGCACGGTTCGACTCCACGTACTGCACTTCCCGATTTGCAACATGCGGTTCACAAACTGTATTGGCACGCTCGCCAGCCAAAAATCGCTGACGACCGAGTAAGCAGTTTCTTGGGGGATAACCCAACAATCGAAGAATGCGCGACAATTGATTCTGATGACTCAGCGGGGCTAGTAAACTTTTTCCGGCAAAGCTTGATGAGTGATGCGACGACGGGCGCAATCGATTCAGAGCAACCTGTTGAATGGTGCGTTTCGAGCGTCCACGACGGCGCTTTGCAAACCTTGGAAGTCGCCCTTAATCAAAGTCGACCGCGCGATGTATTGCGAAAGGTAACGCATCGCGACGTCCCAATGACACTCGACGTCGAATTCCCAGATCGACTTGGCATCGATCGATTGCTCGCTGCATTCGCCGCCTATCAGTTCCACAAATGCGAGGGGCCTCTCGTCAGTATCCAAGCGGGTACGGCGGTTACCGTCGATTTGGTTTCCGTAACAGGTTGCTTTCTGGGCGGTGCCATTTTACCCGGCATGAGCTTGGCCCTGTCATTCTTGAGTCGCGGAACCAGCAAATTGCCGTGGATATCCAACGCGGATTTTAGTGGCGATGCGCCTCTTCCAGGAAAGAACACCGAGCAAGCGATCCTGGCGGGCGTGCAAGCTTCGGTTCTTGGCGGTGCAATCTACCTCGTCGAGCGATATCGATCGGCTCACGCGAATCAGCCATTACCTGTCGTCGTCTCGGGCGGTGACGGACCTCTGTTATTGCAGCATATCCCTGGACCCGCGATCGGTTTAGATAACTTGGTGTTGCGCGCGCTGATGTTGCTATTCAGTGACTATTAATCGATTCGACTAAAGCACCGTTCGACACGAATCGCTTTCGTCGTCAGTTTGGGTAAACGCAATCTTTACCAACCAACCCAAGGCGATCACCAATAAGATCGCATTTGCGCTCGACATAAACTGGCGAAGTAAAACTGAGTCGGGTAATCGCAATAAGACAATTTCGCTACTGAAATAGTTCCACCAACTGCCGGTCAACATGATCGCCAAGATAAGTTTCAATTTTAAACCCATTCGTTCCCAACCGTGGTGACTCGACAACAACAAACCGACGAGCGGCCCAGCAATGAGCAGCGCGTCATATACATGGTGATACAGTGTTACCAGCATACTGGTCGCTGCGATGGCGCCCGATAGCGAAGTCGTGCCATCGGAATCCCCTCGCCGTCGTAGCACGATGAGCGACCAAGCGGGCACGATCATGAGCGGTAACATGGCTGCAAGCTGAATAATCTCCGATGGATTTGTTTTCGACCATTTCGCCACAATCGCCACTATGTCGATTCGAGTCCAAGTATTAACTGGAAACTCGCGAGGATCTGCCATATGCATCGCTTGGCCTTGTTTCACTGACTCGATGAGACCTGCCCATCCAATTTCAGACGCCAGCCACGCTGCCGGTAGAATCGCTCCAATCACGGACAAAGCAACTCCCATCGACAAGGACCGGATATTACCTCGCGCAAGCATGACGATGCCAAGAGGAATTGCATACGTTGGCTTGCCCGAAGCAATCAGAACACCGATCGCTGACAGCCAAGGTCGCTTTTCGGCATAGCCTAATGCCACCATCGTTCCGACCACTAACTCCGTCGTGAAGTAACCGTTAAGCAATGTCACATGCCCGCTGCGTGAAACTACTAGCATCAGCGTCAGGGGAATCCACCACCAAACACGATCCGCGCACCCAGACTCACGAAGTGCCAGCCAAGCGATTCCAAATAACGACACCACGATAAAGCTAAAATAAACCGCATCGCTCACGGGAAGTCGCAAATAGGTTAGCGGCATGTGATAGGCGATCGCAAAGGGAGAAAACGGCGGCGTAGGTCTCGCCACGGGATAACGGCTCGCAAACTCCGAACCATACGGGCTCACTCCATCGCGCATCGCCCTGGCTGGATAGAACACGCCATTGTGATAGTCCGCCATCCCACCTGACTCGGCAGTGTAAACGCCTCCGCTATGGTATTGCTTGACAACACGCGCAACGGTCAGCCCCAACGCTCCAATCAACAAAAGACTGCAAACGAATTGGAATGGAATGGAGCGGGGATTCAACCAAGCAAAAGCCATTTAAGAATTTAGACCTTTGCGGATTTCGACCAATCTCGTCGCTGCCGACTGCTGGGGATCGCCATCTTCTTTCGATATTTCGTGATGGTACGACGAGCGACGGTTAGACCGCTCTTTTTCAATTCGATCACAAGATCGTCATCGCTCAGTGGATGCTGTTTGTCTTCCCTGTCGATGATTTCCTGTAGCTTGAGCCGGATCGAGTCCCATGCCACATCATCGCCGTCTTCGCTCCGAGTACCACCAACAAAGAATCGTTTGAGCGGAAAAATACCTCGAGGCGTTTGCACCCACTTGTCATCGACCGCGCGACTAACGGTCGTCACGTGCACACCAACTTTGTCCGCAATCTGCTGCATTTTGAGTGGCTCGATAAACTCAGGACCGTCATCCAAAAACTTGGTTTGATAGTCCACGATCGCCTGGGAAACGCGGAATAGAGTGCTTCGACGCTGTTGAATCGAATCGATCAGCCATTGTGCCGAACTGATTTTCTTCTTGATGAATTCCTTTTCCTCTTCCGTCGCATCGGGACTGCCCAATCGTTGAAGGTAGTAGGAACTTATCCGCAACGGTGGCAAGTAGGTGTCTTCGACCCGAACCGTGTACTGACCATTCTCGTCCTGCTCGACAAAAACGTCCGGCGTTACCGATGGCACGTACACTTCCATAAAAGCCGCACCAGGCTTGGGATTCAAAACATGCAACTGTTCGCGAATGTCATTGATCGTATCGATGGAGTAGCCTGTCTTTTTTTGAATGACGGGCAATCTGTTCTCGGCCAAGTCATCGAGGTGATCGTTAATGAGCGTTTTCATTTCCTCATAAAATAGCATGTCGGGCCGAAGCTGACTCAATAGACATTCACGCAGGTCGCGCGAGGCGATACCGGGTGGATCGAGGTTTTGCACGATCGCCAAAGCTAGTTTAGCTTTCTCAAGATCTTGATGCGTATGATCCTTCGGCAATATATCTGCCAAAGAACTCTTGAAATAGCCGCCATCGCGTGCGTCCAAACAAGAAATGATTCGCTCAGCAATCAACTCGATATCGGAATCGATATCTAACTCGGCCAACTGATGCAATAAAAAGTCATTCAACGACTCAGGCCGACTTGCAGCGTTTGCCATCAAGTCATGTTGTCGCTCCGAATCCTCCTGCATGCGATTACTGGACCGACGGAAATCGTCAAACGTGTCCGGCATATCATTGTCCATATTTGCCAGACGCTCAAAATCGTCAGCGTTGTTTCGACTGTCTTGAACAATCAATTCTTTTTCGTCGTCCGTAGTATTGGACTGAGATTCGTTTTCGGAGTCGGCATCGGGCAAGGTCGGATCAGCTTCCTCGACCTCCAGCATGGGATTTTCATTCATCTCCTGTTCAATGCGTTCCTCCAGCGCCGTCACAGGCATTTGGAGTATCTCCATGGACTGTATCATCCGAGGAGCTAATTTTTGTTGTTGAACTTGTCGGGCTTCCAATCCGAACGACAAACGCATGGCTAACTCACTACTACTGCGAGGGCAGTACTCTCAAGTTGATTGATATTGAAAAGCAAAATTGAGCAAGGAATTCGACGGATCGAAAAAATCCTCTTCTAAGTTTACCATCCAAAAAGCAGTGAGGGCACCATTTAAAATGAGATTTAACCCGAACACGTCGATTTTTACAGCAGATAACACGGTGCGACGATTTTTTGATAAAATGTTACGACCGTATTTGTTCCAAGCAGACACTTGTTTTCTTGTCCCGAGATTTTATGGCGGCTGAATATCCTACTGTGACCGGTGACAACTACGTCGTTGTGGCTCGACGATATCGCCCGAAAGGTTTCGAGGAACTTGTAGGCCAAGATACCGTCGCCCAAGCTCTGGCAATGGCCATTCGGTCTGGCCGCGTCGGCCACGCATATCTATTTACCGGAGCCCGGGGAGTCGGCAAAACGTCTACCGCTCGTATTTTTGCCAAAGCCCTCAATGCCCCCGGCGGCCCTACGCCAACGCCTGATCTCGAAAGCGATGTCGCTCAAGCTATCGATGCCGGCGAAGACATGGACGTGATCGAAATCGACGGTGCCAGCAACCGAGGCATCGATGAAATTCGCCAGTTACGTTCCAATGTCAACGTACGTCCCAGTCGTTCTCGATACAAGATCTACATTATCGACGAAGTCCACATGTTGACGACCCAAGCGTTCAACGCATTGCTAAAGACTTTGGAAGAACCACCCGAACACGTCAAGTTTATTTTCTGCACGACCGATCCCGAAAAAATTCCCATTACAGTCTTGTCGCGATGCCAACGATTTGACTTCCCGCCCGTTCGCACCGAAGCGATCTTGGAACGACTGAAGTTCATTTGCCAAAACGAAGGTAAGACCGCCGAGCCAGCCGCTTTGCAAGTCATCGCACGGCGTGCAGCCGGCTCGATGCGCGACAGCCAATCTTTGCTGGAACAAATACTAAGCTTTGCAGGCGATAAACTGACCCTACAGTCGGTTCACGAAGTCTTAGGGACTGCCGACGAAGAACTACTGTTCGGTATCACCGATTGCCTGCTGCGACGCGATGCAACCGCCGTTCTAACGCTGCTCGATTCGGCAACCAGCCATGGCGTCGATGCAGGCCAATTGGGCGAGCAAGTATTGGGCTACCTGCGCGATGTGATGCTCGCCTGCGTCGGCGGTTCAGTCGATCTCATTCGAACGGCAAACCCTTCGAGCTTCGAACAGCTCGAATCGGTCGGCAAACAATGGGGACTGATGACGCTGCTATCCGCCATTCAGTTGCTTGACGAAGCCCTCGTCAAAATGCGATATAGCGTGCAAAGCCGTATCCTTTTAGAAGTTGCTCTCGTTCAAATCTGCCAACTACACGACCTTACCCGAATCACCGAACTCATCGCCGCTCTCGATAGCAGCGTAACACCAAAACCGATCTCTCCTGCGCCGCGTGCCGCAGAGCCAGTCAAACCGGCTGTCGTTGACGAAAAAAAAAACGTAGCGGCCAATGAAACTTTGGCGATCACCAACGCCGAAAAAATCCCTGCTCCAACAACCGACCAAGAGTATTCACAAGACGGCTCTGCCGACCAAGGCTTACCTGATCAGTTGGCCGCAGATGACGTTTCATCAGTTCAGGCCGTTGAGCAATCGCTTCTGGTTCCACCCTCGGCTGATTCACCTACCGATCTACTGTCCCCTGACCAAGCAAACTTAGCCGAGACATCCGAGCCTGCTGTCCAGGAACATATTTCCGAAGTCGCTCCATCGCCGGAAACGTCTGTCAGTGACAATGCTGTGCAAACCGAACAATCGCCCGCCTTAAATGCCAACGATGCGTGGCAACAATCGCTCGAAAAGGTCGAAGGCATGCTCAAAGATTACGCTGCACTCGCCCTGCGTGCAGTGGAAGCTAAAGCTAACGAATGGCAAATCGTGTTCCCCATGGGCAGCGACGCTATCGCAAACATCGTCAGCAGTCCCGAGCATCGTCAGAAGCTCGTTAGCGCCATCAAATCTACAACCGGTCAGCATGTCCAGCTTACGTTTGTTCGTTCGCAAGAACCGCCTCGAACGGATGCTTCGCAAGAATCTGCACCTACCGAACAATCGCAAAGCCAACGCAAACGCGAAGCTGCCGAGCATCCTCTGATTCGTCGCATCATCGATACTTTGGATGGCGAAATCGTGCGCATCGACCGTGCATCCACATCACCGCCACGTCCTCACATGGCAGATCCTAAACCTGTTCGGAGCCCAAGCTGAGATGTTCAAGAATCTAACGAATTTCGCTAATCTGCTACGCAACTCGGGGCAGATGACCACCAAAATTCAAGAGATGAAATCTGAACTATCGCATCGCCGCGTCCACGGTTCTGCCGCTAACGGCGACGTTGTTTCCACGTTTGACGGCCTCGGCAAAATGGAATCGATCCGAATCGAAAACAACTTGCTAACCCCCGATCATCGAAGCGAAGTCGAGTCGTTAATCGCCACCGCAGTCAACGACGGAATCCAACAAGCCCGTCGCTTGCACATCGAGTCTTTAAGAAAGCTGACCGGCAACCTAGAAATCCCCGGCATCGACAAACTCCTCGAAGAACTCGCCGAGTAAAGTAGTTCCTTTCTGCCGTAGTTCCTTTCTGCCGGAAAGGAACCTCAAGTACTTCCTTTCCGATAAGTAGTTCCTTTCTGCCGGAAAGGAACCACAACATCGCTTTTCTAAAGTACTTCCTTCGAACAAGTAGTTCCTTTCTGCCGGAAAGGAACC
>JANMNK010001211.1:0-3910 GCA_031373875.1 Pirellulaceae bacterium
GTTTTCGGTGACGGCCAAACTTGGTCTGGACATTTTGCAATCGCTGATGTGGTTTGTGATCGCGGCAATAACGGGTATGGCGATTCATTTGTTTGTTGTGTACCCGATCTTTCTCGTTCTCTTGGCAAAGCGATCGCCTTGGCAGTTTTTTAAAGACACATCCGAAGCTATGTTGACGGCATTTGCCACTTCGAGCTCCAACGCAACGTTGCCAACCACGATGAAGGTGGCGAGCGAGCGATTGAAATTGCCGCAGAGTATATCGCGATTCGTATTGACGATTGGCTCGACAGGCAACCAAAACGGCACGGCTTTGTACGAAGGTGTCGTGGTGTTGTTCATTGCGCAACTGTTGGGACACGATCTGTCATTCGCTCAGCAGTTGCAAGTTGTTTTGATGTCGGTCTTGGCAGGGGTTGGTACCGCAGGGGTACCGGGTGGCTCGATTCCGATGATTGCGATTGTTTTGCAAAGTGTCGGTATCGATGGAGCCAGTATCGGCATCATTCTGGGCGTGGATCGGTTGCTTGACATGTGCCGCACGGTGCTGAACGTCATTGGCGATTTGGTGCTGGCCGCGTGTGTTGCCCAAGGGAATGAAACTGCTTGACGGTGGACTCATCTTTTACCCGCATTTTCAAGGCAACATACTGCAGTTGCTCGACTTTTTTGAATTCTGAAGCAAAACTCTCCATCTCATCTAGAACCCTCTAACTCAACGGAAAAGTGAAAAGGCGCACATGTTCAAAGGCCTGCTATTCGGTTTAACAATTTTCCAAAGTGCGTTTTTGCTTTTCATGGTGCAACCATTGATCAGCAAGTACATCTTGCCATGGTTCGGTGGCAGTTCGTCGGTTTGGACGACGGCAATGCTGTTTTTTCAAGTCGTCCTATGCGCCGGTTATTTGCTGGCCGATTTGATGATTCGTTATGTGCCTATTCGCAGGCAGATGTGGTTCTATGCTGGGCTATTCGCGCTGGCATTGTTTTCTTTGCCAATCATTCCCGCCGACAGTTGGAAGCCCACCGGTCTAGAGACACCGATTTGGCGAGTATTAGGACTGCTGGCGTTGGCAGTCGGGCTGCCATATTTGATCCTGTCCACAACGGGGCCGATCATTCAAGCGTGGTACGCCCGAGCGGCAGACAAGTCGACAGTGTACCGATTGTACGCGCTCTCGAATGCAGGCTCGTTACTGGCATTGCTTGTTTATCCATTTGTCGTCGAGCCACTATTTGATCTCCATCGCCAAGCGATTCTTTGGACATCTGCATTCGGTCTATATATGATCTTTATGCTGGCATGTAGCTATGTCGTTCGCAACAGTGCAGAATCGTTGACTGAAGATTCTCTCTCAACGCAAGATGACAATTCGGAGCTAGGCGGTGACGCACCGCCACGTTGGTTCCAATACGCGGGCTGGATTTTTTTTCCGATGGTTGCATCGCTGCTCTTCCTTGCCACGACCAATCACGTTTGTCAGGACGTTGCGTCGCTACCTTTGTTGTGGATCATTCCGCTTGCGTTGTACTTGATCACCTTGATCATTTGTTTTGATCGACCCTTGTGGTACCGACCGATCCTGATGGGGACGGCGGCGATTGTACTTGCTGCTTGGGCAATCAATCCCGACAAGTTCCTTTGGTGGAGCAAAGAAGAACGCAACGTGCATTTCACGATTGAGTTTTTGGTAAGTTTCGGCGCATTGTTCTTTGGTTGCATGGTATGCCACGGCGAAGTTGCAAAACTGCGTCCGTCTCCCAAGTATTTGACACTTTACTATTTGATGCTGTCGGCGGGTGGAGCGCTTGGTGGTTTATTTGTGAGCTTGGTGGCTCCCGTGATATTCGAAAAATATTTTGAGTGGGGAGTCAGCCTCGAACTGGTGATCGTCGCGAGCGTCATCGCACTTACGAGAATATTTGTTTTGATCTTGAAGGGCTATCCGAAATATCGGATCTGGGTGGCGGTCCCTATCATCGTCGAGATCGCCTTAGTCGGCGGATCGTTTTATTGGATTTTCCAAAAGGGACTCGTTTTTGATCGTAGATCGGTCGTCGCGACGGGACGCAATTTCTATGGTGCTCTGCGCGTCATGGAGTATTATCCAAACGATCCCGAACGGCACATGCGCATGTTTGTCCACGGCAATATTCGACATGGTCAGCAGTATCTCAAACCCGAAAAGCAACGGACGCCTGCATCGTATTATCCACCGGAAAGCGGTGCCCCCAAAGCGATCGAGCAATTCGCGTCGAGTTCCGCGCACGTGGGCGTCGTTGGTTTGGGCATTGGGACCTTGGCTGTGTACGGTAAACCAGGTGACCGATATACGTTTTACGAAATCAATCCGATGGTTGAACAATACGCTCGCAAGTACTTTACTTATCTGGAACAATGCCAAGCGGAAGTTGAAATTGTCATTGGCGACGCTCGCCTAAGCATGGAACGGCAGTCTCCTCAAGCATTTGACGTGATTGTCGTCGATGCATTTTCCGGTGATGCCATTCCCGTACACTTGATTACCAAAGAAGCCATGGACGTGTACGCTCGGCACTTGAAACCCGATGGAATACTGGTCTTCCACATCAGCAACTCGTACCTGGACTTGTACCCAGTCACGCTCAAGCTAGCCGAATATGCTGGGCTGGACTCGCGGTTGATTATCACGCAGGGCAACGACGAAGATACGGTGTATCGAACGGACTATGTTGTGCTGACCAATCGCACCGATTTCTTAAGGCAAAACCCGAACCATCCGCCCGATCGCAAGGTCAACGATCGAGTGCCTCTGTGGACGGATCATTACAGCAACTTGTTCCAAATTCTGAAAACACCTTGGTAGCGTGGTTGTCCTGCGATCCGTCGCCCGACACCTCAGAAGTCGTTGATGCGATTCATCATTTCGCGAAGCCTGCCAAGTGCTTTGCGATTAAAGTGCATAACAATTCGCGGCAGATCACGCAGTTCGGGCTCGTTGGCTTCGTCGTCCAAAGCTTGCGTTTGCACAATCTTGCCCGACAGCAGAAATTCGCCGAACTCTTGGTTAAGTTGGTCGACTTGATCCTCGGTAAGTGGACTAGTCAGACGCAGTACGAGATGCTCATCCACGTATCGCATGCTGTGGTAGCGGCGATAAAACCGCAATAGCTCGTTAACGGCTTCGTCGACGCTGTCTGTAATCATGTATAGATGTCGGTCATCGGCACTAATCCATTTATCATGAAGAAGTTGCTTCGTCAAAAAATCACCGAAATTGGACCAAAAATCACCGCCTGGTTCGTCGAGCATGATCAACGGCAACATGGTCTGTTTACCGGTCTGCATCAACGTCAGTACTTCGAGGGTTTCATCCAATGTTCCAAATCCACCGGGCAAACACACGATGCCGCTGCACTCCTTGAGGAACATGAGCTTGCGCGTGAAAAAATATTTCAGCGTCACGAGCTTAGAATCGCCGTCGATAATCGGATTGGCACTTTGCTCAAAGGGCAGCATGATGTTGAGCCCCATCGAATTCTCGCGACCGGCGCCCAGATGGCCAGCTTCCATGATGCCGCCGCCTGCGCCCGTAATTACCATCCAGCCGTGCGAAGAGATCGCTTGCCCCATTTTCACAGCTTGTTGGTACGCCGGGTGATCACTGGGTGTTCGCGCCGAGCCGAAGATGGTGAGTTTGCGCCGACGCCGATAGGGCTGAAAAACTTTAAAAGCGTACCGCAGTTCACGCAATGTTCGGCTCAAAATTTTAAGATCGCCGCGACTTGTACCTTCGCTGTCAAGCCGATCGACTGTTCGCCGCAACATGTCGATGAGATCCTGTGACTTGATCGCCGAAGGTGGCTCGTCGGCTGGCTGCGGACGTTGCTTTGCGTCTTCACCGTAGGCTTCTTGTTGAATCTTCTTTGG
>JANMNK010001213.1:0-2141 GCA_031373875.1 Pirellulaceae bacterium
GTTTTTTCGTGGAAAATTGCGTCCAAATATGCAGCAGGACCCATGTAATCCGCAAAACATGAATCATGTGAATCGGCTCCAGGCGTTCATTCGCTAAAAAAAATCGACTGCGAGGAATACATGCAGTTGCTTCGGAATGCATCGACTCAAAAAGGCAGGGAACCGTAGGTGGAAGTCGAAATGATGGGTTTTAACGGGTTGGCCCGCACGTAGCTTAATGGCGGGGTTGCATTATTCCGTCAATGATTGCAGCAATCACTTTTAATGAAAAAGGCTTCGCGATTACCGAGGTGAGATTGAGCGAATTGGCTTGTCGCAAAATCCCATAATCAAGATTTGCAGACATCAAAATGCACGGCAACTGCATGCCAAAACGGCGAACTTCGGCAAGTGTTTCAAGGCCTCCGAGTCGAGGCATATGAATGTCGAGCATCAGCAATTGGATCGTCTCATGTTTGATGTTGTCGATCGCTTCTTGCCCGTCTGCCGCCAAGATCGTTTCGAAACCTCGTCGATTTAGGCCTTCGGCAAGCGACTCGCGAAAATCGCGGTCATCATCTGTAATAAGCAGCTTTCCAGCGATCATGGTTTTCGTCGACCTTTCGCCCAGCGGTTGACTCGAGTCGTCTCAGCAAGAGCCATGTGCCATTTCAGCACATATTTTCCGTTTAGCTTGAGCTCAGCAAATAGTGTTCCGTAAAGTATTATCCGTTAGAATGTGATACAAAGCAAACAGAACTATCGGTTTACATCCATTAACTTTGTGTTTGCCGGACCTCCCATCCAGCCGAACCTGAATCCTCACTTTGTTCCTACTGGAAATGCCCGTCGTTAGAATGCCCTAGAGAATGACAATGAATTCCAATGATGGAGAATGGGAGCAAATTCTCCACACGAAACTCAGCGCACGGCGCAAACAGGGTTTGCTTCGTGAGCGGAAAACCGTGACCCCCGTTTCGGCAACTGAAATCGAAATGAATGGGGTGCGACTCGTTAATTTTGGTTCGAACGATTACCTGTCGCTTACGTGGAATCCGGAACTTGTTGTTGCTGCCAAAACTGCAATGGAGCAGTGGCCGACGGGAGCCGGTGCCAGTCCGCTGATTACGGGCCGGGGTCCCTGGATGGCAGAATTGGAAGCGACAATTGCCGACTTTGAAAAAACGGACGACGCGATTGTCTTCGGAAGCGGCTTTGCGGCTAATGCGGGCACCATCGCGGCACTTGCCAATCAAGATGATGTCATTTTTAGCGATGCTCTAAATCACGCAAGTTTGATCGACGGCTGTCGGCTTAGCCGATGCAAAGTTCATATCTATCGTCACTCGGATATGAATGATCTCGAACAACGAATTCGCCACCATCGCAGCGACGGTCGACAAGCATTCATCGTCAGTGATTCGGTTTTTAGTATGGATGGAGACATCGCTCCTTTGAACGAAATTACGTCGATCGCGCGAAGCTATCACGCTCAAATAATTCTCGACGAAGCACACGCGACCGGCGTTCTAGGGAACGAGGGGCGCGGTCTGGCCGAGCACTTTCATGTTGATGATTTGGTGGATGTACGCATTGGAACACTGAGCAAAGCCGTCGGATCGATCGGAGGATTTGTAGCGGGGGGCGACGTGCTGATCGATTTCCTGGTCAATCATGCTCGGAGCTACATTTACTCAACGGCCATGCCCCCCCTCTCTGCCGCGGTGGCGAGGGCTGCTCTCAAACTCATTCCTCATCTCAAGCCGGAACGGCGGAGATTGTTAGAACTAAGCAATTATTGTCGACAACGCTTGATCGAAACGGATTGGAAAACTCCCCAAGGCGAGACTCCGATCATTCCTATTGTCGTGGGTGATGCAGTAACGGTTGCTAAGCTGAGCGAAGCACTTTTCGAACAAGGTATTTTCGCGCCATGCATTCGCCCCCCAACAGTCCCCAAAAATCAGTCAATGCTCCGTATAAGCCTGACCGTGTCGCACACCGTGGAGCAAGTTGATCAACTCGTCTCGCAGCTTCAAAGAACACGCGCATCGTTGGGAACTGAATGACGTCTTCGATGAGTTTTTGATTGCGACGCCAAACAGAGATTCAACGACTCGCCGCTAGGCAGTATTCGCGACGGTTGAAAGAGAGTTGGCGGG
>JANMNK010000352.1:0-4212 GCA_031373875.1 Pirellulaceae bacterium
GAGACTGCCGGTGTTAAACCGGAGGAAGGTGGGGATGACGTCAAGTCCTCATGGCCTTTATGACTAGGGCTGCACACGTCCTACAATGCGTCGTACAAAGGGAAGCAAGCTCGTGAGAGTTAGCAAATCCCAAAAAGCGGCGCTCAGTACGGATTGTAGGCTGCAATTCGCCTACATGAAGCTGGAATCGCTAGTAATCGCGGGTCAGCATACCGCGGTGAATGTGTTCCTGAGCCTTGTACACACCGCCCGTCAAGCCACGAAAGCCGGGGGGGCCCGAAGTCGCTGAGCTAACCCGCAAGGGAGGCAGGCGCCGAAGGTCAACTTGGCAATTGGGACTAAGTCGTAACAAGGTAGCCGTAGGGGAACCTGCGGCTGGATCACCTCCTTTCTAAGGATATTCAGCACATCTGTGGTGACACAGGTGCTGCTTACCGTGAGAACAATTCTTGTACAGTTAAGAGCTTATCACGCTAGTCGCCTACCCGGGTGACTAGCGACATTCCGGATTTCAAATAGCCCGGCTTGGTTCGCCAAGCCGGGTTTTTTTACGCACTTTGAACAATCAAACGCGATAGCCTAGCAAACTCGATCGTTACGCTCTCATAAACCAAGATTCCTAGAGATGCGTCCCGCTTGCTCGCCAAATAACATCGTTGATTTTTCGCAACCAGTCTTGTCAATTATAGGCCCCATTGCATACACTTTATTGTTGGATTTAGACGAGTCATTCGTCTGCACGCTCATTTAATACAGGGAACGAGGTGAAACTCGCATGGCAATTAATCTCACAGAAACAGCCGCTCAACAAGTAAAACGTTTTCGCGACGAAAATCAAATCGAAGAAAATGTGTTTTTCCGCGTCGGGGTAACCGGGGGTGGGTGCAGTGGATTCAGCTACTCGCTGACCTTCGACGACAAATTCGACGATGCAAAAGACAGCCGCTATGAACAGCACGGCGTTGCAGTCGTTGTCGATAAGAAAAGCGCACTCTATCTCGACGGCACCACAATCGACTGGCACCAAAGCATCGAGAAGCAAGGATTCACTTTTGAAAATCCAAACGCTGTAAAAAGCTGCGGCTGCGGAAGCTCTTTCCAGGCTTAATCCGCTAGCCAGACGTTCGTCCGTAACCTATCGTAACCGTTGGTTTCAATATCTTGAAACCAACGGTTTTTTCGTTTGCATGGCTGTGCAGTGCGATTGCAATTCACATATTTCGTCGCACTGTTTTGCATTCGATAAAGAGATCGCTTTTCACTATTCGTGCCTCGGGCGATAGATCGGACAGGAATTGATGGATTCATCCAAAATCTACATCATCGGTATAGGAGATGATGGCCTCGAAGGATTGACTCGCCAAGCGTTAGAAAAAATCCTTAACGCCGAGGTGATTGTCGGCACGCAACCGCACTTGGATAAGGTCCCAAATTTCCAAGGTCAAAAAATCGCCATCGGCGGATCCATGGAACCCTTGGTTCAAGCCGTTCAAGAAAATCACGATAAGCGAATTGTCTTGTTCACGAGCGGCGATCCACTTTTTTACGGAGTCGCGCGATACCTTTGCACGCGGCTTGGAAAAGAACGATTCGAAGTGATTCCGCATGTGAGTAGCATGCAATTGGCGTTCGCGCGAGTAAAAGAAAGCTGGGACGAAGCTTACCTGACAAATCTTGCGAGCCAAAGTCTTGATCGCGCCGTCGAGAAAATCCGATCAGCAGAGAAAGTCGGCATCTTCACCTCAGAAAATTACTCGCCTCCGCATATCGCTGGATATCTTCTTCAACGCGGGCTAGATTATTTTACTGCCTACGTTTGCGAAAACCTTGGCTCTCCCGACGAGCGAGTAACGCGTGGGACGTTGGCTGAAATTGCAAAACTTAGTTTTTCCCAACTGAACGTCATGGTACTGATAAGAACTCCCGGAGTTCCTGATCGTGCCATCGGATTAGAGGGCAGAAGACTTTTTGGAAATCCGGATGAGTTGTTTCTTCAATCCAAGCCAAAACGGGGACTGCTGACGAGTTCCGAAGTTCGCGTCATCGCTATTGCGGAGATGCAATTGAGCCAAGATTCACTCGTGTGGGATGTCGGTGCTGGCAGTGGATCTGTTGCGATCGAAGCCGCTCAAATTGCCTCCAACGGAATGGTCTATGGAATTGAGATGGACGCGGAAGATTACAATTTGCTGGTAGAAAACGCCAAACGATTCAATGTCAGCAACCTTGTCCCCGTCTTAGGACAAGCACCTCAAGCTTGGCAAGCTCTCCCAGATCCTGATGCCATCTTTGTTGGTGGCACAGGACGCGCCGTCTGCGACCTTGTTCGCGACGCTTGGCATCGCTTGCGACCCAACGGCTCATTGGTCGCCAGCATCAGCAGTCTTGAGCATGTGGCTGCCGTGCAAACAATGTTGCAGGACGAGCTTCAAGCGGAACCCGAAGTTCGTATGATTCAGATTTCCAGAAGCTATTACCGACTGGGACGATCCCCATTGGAATCAAGTAATCCAACTTTTTTGGTCAAAGCGATCAAAATTCAGAACAAATCTTCGTGATTAGAAATGAACAAGTATGACCGTAACGGAACCGTATGATGTTGTGGTTGTTGGAGCGCACCCGGATGACGTTGAGATTGCTTGTGGCGGAACAATGGCGTTGCTGGTTCGTCAAGGCTATCGCGTTGCAATCATCGATTTGACGGACGGTGAACCGACACCCAATAGCCCAGGTCCCGAAGTTCGACTTCGTGAAGCCGTCCAAGCTGCCGAATTACTCGGCGTTCAATACCGCAAGACGCTCGACCTTCCCAACCGAAGATTGATGGATTGCTTTGAAGCACGGGTGGCCTTGGCCAAGGAACTCCGCAAGCTTCGTCCCAGCATCGTTATCGGTTTTGCCGGCAAAACGCCACTTGCCTCGCCAGATCACTATGAAGCGATGAAGATCACGGACGCGGCCGTTTTTTATTCGCGGCTGACGAAATGGGACCAATATTTTGATGGCTTACCGGTTCATACGATTCCGCGTCAACTTTATTTTCGGCTGTCCTTTGAAGCAGCCGCCGATGAATTCCCTTCGAGTCAATTCACGGTCGATATTTCCCAGACACTCGAAACGAAAATCGCCTCCATTCAGTGTTACAAGACACAGTTTCCAGCCGAAAAAGCTTACGTTTTCGATCGAGTCCGCGCGATTGCACTGGCGACGGGGGCAGCGACTGGATTTCTTGCTGGCGAATCGTTTACTTCGGTAAAACCTCTCGGCGTACGGGACCTTGTCCAGACCCTTTCTTGTTGAGACTACCATGCTGTTCAGCGAACGCACCGTTTCAGGACATCGATGGACTCCTACGCTGGGGACTGCGGTTTGGCTGCTTCAACTTCGGTGGGTGGCGGTTGCGGGGCAGATGTTGACGATTGGCATGGTCCATTGGGGGTTAGGGATCCGATTGCCTTTGTTGCAGCTAACGATCTGCGTTGCATTGACTGCGGTAACAAACATTTTGTTGGGGACATGGCTGCGATTGCTTAAGCGTGGTGGCATGACTGCGTCGGAGCATTTGCGGAGCACGAACCTCGTCGGCGTTGTGATGGTTTTCGACGTGATCACGTTGAGCTTTTTGCTGCATTGGTCCGGCGGTACGACGAATCCGTTTCTTTTTTTCTATTTTGCAAACCTTGCCGTTTCCGGATTAATGTTGACGGTCGAATGGGCTTGGATTTTGTCGTTAGTAAGTATTGTCGGAGTGGTGGCTCTACTAGTTGTTTCGAAGCCGCTTGACGAATTCGAACTTGTGGGCCTCGACTCAAAGCTTTTCGCAGACATAAAAAATCAAGGTTTGTGGGTCGCGTTTGCAACGTGTTGTGTGGTCGTCACGTACTTTGTAACGGAGCTTGCCCGCGAATTGCATCTTCGCGAACTTCAGCTTCAAGATGCCGAGGAACAGCGAGCTCGTAGCCGACGCCTCGAAGCGTTAGCAACATTAGCTGCTGGTGCCGGACACGAACTCGCTTCACCGCTGTCGACCATCGCTGTAATCTCTAAAGAGTTGTCGCGCCGCCTCGATAAAACGGTTGGGATGGATGCAGTTCGAAAAGATGTAGACCTAATTCGGAGCGAATTGGATAGGTGCCGCGAAATTCTTGATCGCATGAAGAGCGGGGCGGGTGAAGCGGCCGCCGAGCAATTGGATCCTTTGACCATGCGGCG
>JANMNK010000368.1:0-2663 GCA_031373875.1 Pirellulaceae bacterium
CCACTGAAAATGAGGAAAATGTTAAACGAGAAAACCGGACTTGGCTCGTTCGCAATCATGAAACTTTTTTGTCGAAGAACACAATACAACAAGAATCATAATTCTGGATTTTTCATGAAATCAACTGCTCTGATTATTTCCGCGATTTACTTACATGTCTCGTTCATGTCCCCATTGGTGGCGGGCGATTCGAAGCCTCGGGTCGAGTTCAATCGCGATATCCGACCGATTTTGTCCGATAAATGTTTTCCTTGTCATGGTCCCGACAAAAATACACGGCAAGCCGACTTGCGACTCGATACAGAAATCGGAATTGTCGGTTCGAAAGATATGCCCGGCGCGGTGGTGGCAGGTAAACCAGCTGACAGCAACGTTATCGCGCGCATTACATCGAACGATTTGGAAGAGCATATGCCTCCCAAAGAGTTCGGCAAAGAAGTGACTCCCGAAGAGCTTACGTTGATCAGTCAGTGGATAGAACAAGGAGCCAAATGGCAGGGACACTGGTCGTTCGAACCCATACGTGAAATCACGCCACCGCAGGTCGAAAAACTCTTGTCGGAATCGAACCCGATCGATCGCTTCATTGCCAGCAGACTTGAGGAGAAGAAGATTTCATCCGCGCCAAGTGCCGACCCGCGCACTCTCGTCCGCCGACTGTACTTTGACTTAACCGGGTTACCTCCATCGCCCGAAGATGTTGTCAATTTTGTTCGCGATAGTTCGCCAAGTGCGTATTCCGATCTCGTAGAACGGTTGTTGACTTCTCAACATCACGGCGAGCGAATGGCAGTCTGGTGGCTAGATTTGGTGCGATACGCGGACAGTGTGGGTTATCATGGCGATCAAGAAGTAAGCGTTTCTCCATATCGCGACTACGTCATTCGCGCTTTCAACGAGAACAAACCCTTTGATCAGTTCACCGTCGAGCAGTTGGCCGGCGACTTGATGGCGAATCCCTCTTTAGACCAAAAAATTGCGTCGGGCTACAATCGCCTTGGTATGATGAGTGCCGAAGGCGGTGTGCAGGATAAAGAGTACTTGGCCAAATACATCGCCGAACGCGTCCGGAACTTGGGCGGAACTTGGCTTGGCCTAACACTCGGTTGCTGCGAGTGCCACGATCATAAATTTGTCCCTATCTCAACGCGTGAGTTCTATCAGTTCGAAGCGTTCTTTGCTGACATCGAAGAACGCGGACTATATTCGGGCGATCAATGGGGCACGAATATTCAAGTACCAACAGAAACACAAACCAAACAATTGGCAGACTTGGATCAAAAGATCGTCCTTGCCCAAGCCAAATTGGATGCGTCCACTCCAGAACTCGAAGCAGCAGAACTCGAATGGGAATCCCACGTCGGGCAGTGGCTAGCCCTCAAGCCGACTTCTGCGAATTCGCAAGGCGGGGCAACACTAACCAGTCAACCCGACGGCGCGATCCTGGCCAGCGGTACGAATCCCGATAACGACACGTATGAAATCATCTTCGATAAACTGCCAGAAGGCACAACTGCGTTGCGGTTGGAAGTGATGCCACATGATTCGTTGCCTTCGAAAGGCCCTGGGCGTGCAGGCAATGGAAACTTTGTACTAACTGAAATCGAATTGAATTCAGTCGATACGACCGACCCTAAGGACTCGCAAGCGGTTAGCATTTCGAAAGCTATAGCGAGCCACGAACAGATTTCTTACATCGAAGGCAATCCGTACAAGAAATGGGCAATCGATGCGGCTATCGATCGCGACGATAAAGGTGCTAAGTGGGGCTGGGCAATCTTGGATGAACAGGGCAAATCCAACTTTGCGATTTTTCAAATCGCGCCCGAAACGCCACTCAAGCCAGATCGCCAGTTGCGATTAACTTTAAAGCAGAACTTGGATAATCCAAAACATACGCTTGGCCATTTCCGCTTCTTTGCAAGCAAGAATTCTGAACCGCTCAAACGCGTCACTGTGGTGCCCACTGAGATTGAAAATCTTATCGCCAAACCGGCGGATCAGCGAAGCGATGAAGAATCCAAAAAGATTGCAGCCCATTTCCGCTCCGTCACTCCCTTGCTCGAAAATCAACGCAACACGCTCAAAGATCTCCAATCGCAGCGAGAGCAATTGAACCGCAGCATACCCACAACTTTGGTTACCGTGGCGCGAATGCCCAGGCCTGTCAAAGTTCTGGCTCGCGGGAATTGGATGGATGAAACGGGAGAGGAAGTGCAACCTGGCATCCCCGCCGTCCTTGGAGGCAGTTCGCCCGACAAGCGACTAACGCGGTTGGATCTAGCCAACTGGATTGTTGCGAAGGAAAATCCTCTCACCGCCCGAGTAACGGTGAATCGGCTGTGGAAGATTTTCTTTGGTGCTGGCCTAACGCGGAAATTGGATGATTTGGGTGCGCAAGGTGACTGGCCCAGTCATCCTGAGTTGCTTGATTGGCTCGCCACGGAATTCGTACGCTCGGGTTGGGATGTTCGTCATATGATTCGAATGATCGTGACTTCGGAAACCTACAAGCAGTCATCGAAACCGGCGCACGAGGGTGTGGAAATTGACCCCTTCAATCGACTACTGTCCTATCAAGGCAGATGGCGACTCGAAGCGGAGTTTGTTCGCGACTCAGCTTTGGCGATTAGCGGTTTGTTGACGGAACAAATCGGCGGATC
>JANMNK010000415.1:0-6649 GCA_031373875.1 Pirellulaceae bacterium
TATAACAATCTGCCAAGTCTATCACGCTGACGAAAATGCTGGGTGAATACGATTCGACTTTTGCGTTCGTTCCCGTTGAGAAATTACAACAAGTCTTGGGCATGGTTGATCCCGTTTCCGGTGCCAAGAGCGTCACGTCGATACAAATGAAGATGAAACCAGGGACCAACCTTGAAGAAGCTCGCAACGATTTACGTGCGGCTTTCCCGCCAGAGCAAACGCTGGTTCACGTCAATACTTGGCGAGACTCACAGGGCCCGTTGCTTGCGGCAGTTCAATTAGAAACTACGATTCTCAACATCCTGTTGTTCATGATCATTGCTGTTGCTGGCTTTGGCATTCTCGCGACGTTCTTCATGATCGTTGTCGAGAAGACTCGCGACATTGGAATTTTGAAATCGCTCGGTGCGCCTGGAGCGGGTATCGCTTCTATTTTCTTAACCTACGGACTTCTGTTAGGTGCCGTTGGAAGCGGAGGCGGCGCAATCATCGGATTACTGTTCGTGTGGAACATCAATCAAATCGCTCGCGGCATCGAGTGGATGACGGGGCGCGAAGTGTTTGATCCTACCGTTTACTACTTCACGCAAATACCCACGGTGATTCAACCGTTTACCATTGTTTGGGTTGTTTTGGGAGCTATGTTGATCGCTGTCTTGGCAAGTGTTCTGCCATCGATTCGAGCAGCACGCATGCATCCTGTAAGGGCTCTACGTTATGAGTAATTCTTCGTCAATTCCATCCGCTAGTGTTCAAGTGCCTCGACGCGTGGGTGATCTTCGTGAAACGCCTTCGCTCAAGACCTTTCCGCCCCCATCGCCGATTACGGGTCGAGCGCTGATTACAGCATCGAATTTGCACAAAAGTTATCACAAGAACAAGCTTGAGGTACCGGTGCTTTGCGGCGTAGATTTTGCCGCCGCAGAGGGACAATTGACGGCCATCATCGGGCAAAGCGGTTCGGGCAAGAGCACCTTGCTGCATCTGATGGCAACCCTGGACAAGCCCGATCAGGGTGAAGTTTGTTTCGACGATCATCGGATTGATAATCTGCCCCGCCGCGACCGCGATGTATTTCGTAATCGTCAAATCGGAATGATCTTTCAGTTTTATCACTTGCTGCCAGAGCTAAGTATGCTGGAAAACGTACTTGCTCCCAGCATGATCGCTAATGGCTTTTGGAGCTATCTTCGACATCGAAGAGCGATTGTCCAGCGTGCCAAGGAATTGCTTGACCTCGTTGGGTTATCGCACCGTATGAATCACCGTCCCAGCGAATTGTCTGGCGGAGAAATGCAACGAACGGCGATTGCAAGAGCGTTGGTGACGGATCCTAAGTTGCTATTGGCTGATGAGCCGACGGGAAATCTTGATCAAGAGACCGGCGAGGGCATATTGCAACTTATTCGCAAACTCAATCGCGAAGAAGGTTTGACCGTCGTGATGGTCACGCACGACGACGCAATCGCCAAAGAGTGCGACCGAGTCGTTCGCTTGAAGAAGGGACGCGTCGAGCAAGCTTAATTGCAGTCGCCGATCACTACGAAACACGTACAAGCTGATGAGATGCGTTCGTTGTTTCGCGGTCCTTTAAAAAGTCGATTCGCGATGATGAGCCGATAGCCTGTCGCCTGCGTAGAAGTGTGTAGTGGCGATTCTCGATTCAGCTTTTCTGATTTTTTTCTCATTCTTCTGGAAATTGGCAAATTCATCTTGCCGTCGTGGACCGATATCTCGTAATTGGAATCCGCTCTCTTTGTTAAGCAACCTGAGAAACGCGTCCCGAGAGCACTGGCGAGGACTTATCCTCGTGGATTTTGCGTTTCCCGTTTCGTCCCTTGTTCTTTCACGCGAGATGATTTGGCCGAGGCAGCCTGATGAGGATGTGATTTTTACCGCTTGATGATCGATCGTGTGTTGGCAGTTACTTTGATTGCGAACACTGTGTCGATCGTGAACTGTAGAAAAGCCAAGTTGAACCGTGTGAATTGATGCCCAACAGCAATTGTCTTGAAAGAGGCATTTGCAATCGCAGCAACCCGTTGGGGTTACGTTGCGAGAAAGGTGACATTGCCGTGGTTGCACAATGGTTTTTGCCTCTCGTGATGCTGGCAACAGCTGAGGTCCCGAAATCCTCGGATGTCGAGGAGCAAGTCGATCTTATCGAGTTAAACCACTTCTATGATGATCTCGGTCGACATGTTTACGACCAGCTCATATTTTACGAGTGGGCGCCCGATACGAAGAGTTTTCTCGTGCGGGCTTGGTGTCTGGTCGACGAGAAACAGGCGGGAACCGTCAAGCCTTGGCGGACCTGGCAAGATCGACGTTGGCACGTTCGATATCACGATCGCGAAAACAGATTCTATCGCAAGATCAGCAGTCAGCAATTTCGAGAGACGTGGACGCAAGTTGACCCGGAAAGGGCGAATCGCAAATTGCTGGACGAACGAATGCGAACGGCGCTAGTAAACCCGGCGATCAAAATAACGGACGCAAATGCAGTTCGCCGATAAGCTTGCCCGAGAAACATTTAGTGAATCTTAAGTAAACTTGTCGGCGAATGCATAGAGGGCAAATGGCCCTGCCCTCTTCGTAAGGGATTCTTACTGTTCGTTGGCTTATGTTTCTTCGGCGACGAAAACTTGCAACGATCGATACTGAACTTCGATTTGCCGGTTGGATGGGGCAAAGGGTCCGTCAAGTTCTGGATGGATATCCAACGGTGATTCTGCGGACGTATTAATAAACTCACGCCACCTCAATCCTCGCGTCGGTTCTGGCAACAGGAAAAGTTTGCTTTCATGCGTTGCATTGATCAACAACAAGCAATCTCGCCCAATGCCTTTCGGATCGTCGAATTGTGCGGGTCGAGCAAGCCAGCAGGTTAGGCAATTTTCAGTCGAATCCCAATTGATAGGCAAACCGTTGGGTTGGAACCAACTGACATCGGGGACTCCGCGATGGTCGTTTGGTCGCCCTGTCAAAAATCTTTCACGACGAATCGATGGTTGAGCTCGTCGGAACTTGGTCAAACCGCTGACGAAACGAACAAGACTCTCGTTCGTTTTTACCAAATTCCAATTGAACCATGAAATATCGTTGTCTTGGCAGTATGCGTTATTGTTGCCTTTCTGAGTTCGGCGGCATTCGTCGCCCATGACAAGCATCGGCACACCTTGGCTGAACATGAGCGTCGTAAGCATATTCTTTATTTGGTTTTGGCGCAACTGCTCAATAAACTTCTTCCGCGATGGCCCTTCATGACCAAAATTATCGCTGCAGTTGTTATTGTCTCCGTCGCGATTGCCTTCGCCGTTGGCTTCATTATGTTTGTCTTTGTAAGAGACCAAATCGCTTAATGTGAAACCATCGTGCGAAGTAATGAAATTGATGCTGCAATAGGGCGCTCGACCCGCATGCTCGTACAAATCGGACGACCCGCAGAAGCGCGTTGCAAACGCCGGCAATAAACCCGAATCACCCCGCCAGAAACGTCGGACATCATCGCGATAACGTCCATTCCATTCAGCCCAACGTAGATCGCCGAAGGAACCGACTTGGTAAGCTCCTGCAGCGTCCCATGCCTCGGCGATGATTTTTGTATCAGCCAGCATCGGATCTTCTGCGATCGTTTCTACCAACGGCGGATTGGGCATCAAGTTACCGTATCGGTCTCTACTCAGAATACTTGCCAAGTCGAACCGGAACCCGTCCACGTGATAGTTGTGGACCCAGTGACGGAGGCAATGGAAAATGAGTTCGCGCGAGATGGAATGGTTACCGGCAAAAGTGTTCCCGCAACCACTGTAGTTGCTGTAATGAGCCCCTCCACTATTGAGGATATAGTAGACCTGATTTTCAAGGCCCTTGAACGTTAGGACTGGCCCGAGTTCGTTTCCTTCGCAGGTGTGATTGAATACAACATCTAGAATGACTTCAATTCCAGCTTGGTGGAGTGCTTTAACCATCTGCTTGAATTCATTCACTTGTGCTCCGGGTGCGGAGGACGAAGCGTAACCTCGGTGCGGAGCGAAGAAGGCAAGCGGATCATAGCCCCAGTAGTTTGGTCGGTCGGGCTTGTTTCCAAAGAAGTCGTTGATGGGAAACTCATGAACGGGCATCAGTTCGACGGCAGTGATACCCAGACTTTGGAGGTATGGAATCTTTTCGATGACACCCAAGTAGGTGCCTGGATTCTTAATCTTAGCCGTCTTGCTCTTCGTAAAGCCCCGTACATGCATTTCGTAGATGATGGAATCGGAAAGAGGACGACGCAGATGCCGATCCCCTTCCCAATCGAAAAAGTCATCGACAACAACGCATTTCGGTGGCCGAATAACGCCGTCGGTACTTTTTTGGAAGCAACCCGCTAATGCTTTTGCGTACGGGTCAATCAAACGAGCATTTCCATCGAACCACTGGCCGCATTCCGGGTCGAATGGGCCGCTGGCTTGGAAGTGGTAAAGTTGTCCGGCTTTGATGCCTGGAACGAATAGGCTCCAAACATCGCCCCACCGATCGGTCTCTCGATCGAAGTCGTACACTTCAGTGGGTTCGCGGTCGTCAACGTTGTCATACATCAGCAGTCGCATTGCGGTTGCCGAACGGCTAAAGACTACGAATTGAACCCCTCGCTCACTGACGACTGCACCGTACGGGAGTTTGTATGCGAATTGAAGTTCGGGAAGTGATTGCCGCATGAGCATAAATTGGAAGCGTCCTGTCCAAAAGTCTAGTTGGGTTTTAGTCTAAGGTGACAAACCAACCATACCACAGAAGGATGCAGTTATTGAAAATGAGTACCAAGAACGATCACTTTTGCCAGAGCGCTATTCACTCTCCGCCAACAACGAAAGACGCGTTGTCTATGCAAAGATTTCGGGCCGAAGCAAAATCGGAAGATAGTTAAGCTCTGACGATTGAACGGTTTCGCTTCCGCACGAATCCGCCAAATTGCAGTTAGAACTATATCGGAATCCACCGAGGGGTAGCCATCTACTTGGTTAGGGTTATCTGAAATATCAAAAAAAAAAGAGCGTCGTAGTTAGCGACGCTCCTGAATGATTGGTCTTTTGTCGGAAAACTAAAGAATTCCGCCACCGCCACCGCCACCACCGAATCCACCACCACCCAAGCCTCCACCACCTTGCTGATTGTTTGCACCAGTGATGAAGTTGAAAGTGTCGATTTGGAGAATATCAAAGAAGAACGGAGGGTTGGAGAATCGAACCCATTTTCGGTCACCGCTGATAACGGCACGCGAGCTCATCATAACACCCGTCGGCAACACAGTGATGATCGGCATATAACCGACTGCACCGCGGCGAAACGGAACTGGCAATCGGCCACCGGTCGATGCTGACAACAGTTGTTGTTGGCGACGATAGAAATCTTCAATCGTGGAACCAGTCTTCTGTTGGAACTGTTGGGCCAGAACAGCACGTGCGGATGCTAATCGGCGATTGTCTACCTCGGCCAATTGTGCTTCGACAATAGGCTGTTGGCGATGTCCGTTTTTTACTTCCAAATCAAACGCGACATCTCTGTCGGCGTAATCGATTTGTGTACGAGTATAGGACTCCTCGGGAGTACCATAATCGGACAATACATCAACGGTAATTTTGCCGGTTGCGATCTCTCCCCATACTTTGTGGATGAGGACACGATATTTTCCGGCGTAGCCTTGTGGGCAAACGTATGTCTCAGAAACTCCATCAGCGGAGACTTTTTCCAAAGAGGACTTGTCGCCCAAAATCATTCCCCCGCTTGCAGTTCGCGGATTGGAAAATGAGCAAATCGTTCCAGCGGGTTCTTCGACACTCAAGTCGATGTCTGCGTTACCCGTCCACGTAATGCGGACGACCAAGTCACGACTCAACGCCAATTGAATATCTTGTTCAAACGATTTAGCTTCGACAATCCGGTTTTCACGGATTAGCCGAGCGAAGGTCGCTTTCGATGCCAGAGTAGCTTGTTCGATCAAGTTTGCCTTGTTCTCTGGCCACGCTTGACTCAGGACACCACGGCAGCACCAGCGAAGCGCATCCAAATCTTTCATTTCAATCGCGACTGGCAATGCCAACTCCAGCGGTTCGGATAACATCGGCGCTGATTGGTTGACGTCGCGTAAGATACTCAATGCTTCGCGCTTCATATTGCGGCTGAGGCAATACTTGGCGATCTTCATGAAATCATCGACTTCGCCACCAAAATCAACACCCGACATAAGAACGCGTAGGACTTCCGAATCCGGATATTCACACGCTTGCATAGACATGCTCAATGCTTCGTACATCCAGGGTTGAGGAAAACCGGCACGCAATGAATCGCTGACGATCGTGATGATGTTCTTAAAGTAAACTTTTGCAGTCTCACTATCTTTCTTGGCGATGAGTTCTTGAGCCAACTTAAGTTGTTCTTGAACCATGACCATGAGCTTCTTTTCAGCAGCGGCTCGTTGTTGAGTCAGAGCAGTTTGTTCTGATTCGACGGACGTAGAATCACCGATCGCTTTGATCTTGGCTGCAAGGGCATTTTCAGAATCAGCAATGAAGGCCAGTTCCTCAATGATCTTGCCGGCAGAAATATCTGAAGTCGCAGCAGGCGTTTGCGGTTTGGAAACATCGTCATAAGTGGTGAGCATACC
>JANMNK010000425.1:0-2503 GCA_031373875.1 Pirellulaceae bacterium
CGAACGATCACCCGAAGCCAATCTCGCGCAGTCACTGCATCTGCTGAATTCGCCGGACATGCAAAGCCAGCTACAAAGCGGTCAAGGCTTTGCCGCCGAGCTTGCCAACGACACGGAGCGCACCGACGAAGCCAAAGCGACCGCGCTCTATTTGCGAGCGTTCGCGCGCCAGCCGACGCCAACGGAATTGGAGCTCGTCTGCATGCACGTTGGCAGCTCGCAGATAAAAACGCAAGCTTGGGAAGACGTCCTATGGGCCATGATCAATGCCAAGGAGTTTCAGTTCATCCGTTAACCATCGCAGTTCGCATCATCCCACCTCAATATCCCCATCAAGTCCAAACTGGTCACTTCCAACCTTCACCTGAGTATTGCCGCATTCATCCGTAAGCAATAGACATAGGCCTTCGAAATGAAAGCACCTCGAATCACAGTCGCATGCTGGATATTGTGCTTTGCATTTTTTCAGTGCATCGCAGCGCGAGCTCAGTTGCCAGCAACGCGAATGGACGGATTATTTCCAGCGAGTGGAACGGTCGGGCAAACCGTCGATCTCACAGTTTTCGGAATAGACCTCGACGATGTCGCTCAACTTTATTTTTCTCACCCAGGAATCACAGCTAAGCAGAAAATGGGGGAGCCTACGGTTTTCGACGAAGGACCTCAACCCATCGATAATCAGTTTTCGGTGACAGTTGCCGCTGATGTACCACCGGGAAATTACGCAGCGCGATGCCAAGGAAAATACGGTCTGTCTGGGCCCCGCACGTTTGTTGTTGATACGTTAGGCGCTGTAAACGAAGCGGAACCAAATAACGAAAAAGAAAAAGCAACTGAACTGACGCAGTTACCGATCGTCGCCAACGGCCAATTGAATGGTAACGCGGATGTCGATTGGTACCGGTTCTCGGCTACAGCGGGTCAGCGATGGGTGATCGAAGCCAGTGCCGCTCGAATCGACTCGCCCGCTTCGGTTGTGCTGACGGTTCTCGCGCCCGATGGACGCGTCTTGGGCGAAAGCCGTCGCGTGGGCATCAACGATCCGACGCTCGATATCAAAATCCCGTCCGACGGAACCTACTTGGTGCGCGTTCGCGATCTTCTGTACGCTGGCGGCAACGACTATGTTTATCGATTGACGATGGGAAACAAACCAGTCATCGATTTTGTATTTCCGCCTGCCGGTTTACCTGGTTCGAATGATGAATATTTGGTGTATGGGCGAAACCTGCCGGGCGGGCAACCGTCGAACCTTTTCCGCAATGGTCAGCCTTTGGAGCAAGTCACTGTTCGCATTCCAATCGTCGGTGACATTGCAGACCGATTATCGTACTCGGATCGATTGGAGCCTCACCAAGCTGGACTTGACGGCGTGGAGTTTCGGTTGCCATCACCATCGGGAAATTCCAATCCTGCACTAATCACGGTTGCGACAGCGCCTGTTGTCCGCGAACAAGATAACAATACGCCGCAATTCGCCCAGAAGCTCGTTGCACCATGTGAAGTCGCTGGACAATTCTTCCCGCAACGCGACGTCGATTGGTATTCGTTTGACGCAAAAGCCGGTGAAGAGTTGGCTATCGAATTGTACTCGCATCGACTGGGAGTATCGACGGACGCGTCGCTTGTCTTGTTCCGAGTAGAAAAAACGGAGATGGGCGAAGAGAAGGCGACGCAGGTGGCTTGGATAGAAGACGTGACACAACGGGATGGCGGATTCGAATTTGACCAGCGGACCACGGACCCCGTCTATCTTTTCAAAGCACCCGCCGACGGTACTTATCGGTTGCTGATTCGCGAATCTTTGAGTTCCGTCGTCAGCGATCCAAGCCTCGTCTATCGGCTAGCGGTGCGAAATCTCATGCCGGATTATCGAATAGCCGTTTGCCCGATTGATTCGTCTGGCGAGTTGTTTTTGCGCAAAGGAGGTCGGGCTGCGGTCAACGTCGTCGTTTTCCGTCAAGACGGGTTTCTGGGCGAAGTCCGATTGTCGGCAACCGGATTGCCCGCGGGCGTCACTGCACCGGACATTATCGTGGGACCTGATAGTCCACAAACGGCTTTCGTGCTAACGGCAGCTGCAGATGCACCTGTGTCGGTGGGAGAAATAAAAATTGTCGGTCGAGCCACTATTAACGGTGCCGAAGTCGCTCGAAACGCGAGAACCGGTCACACACTGGTGTCCATCGCTTCGTCGCAACCCAACAACAACGGCCAAGCGAGCCTCAGCGCTCGATTGACAGACAAATTGCCAATCGTTGTTTCGGAGGCCGAAACGGAACGTGTGGTCTTGTCGATGCAAGATCCAGCGAAGATCGATACATCGCGAGGCGGTGTTTTGAAACTTAAGTACAAGGTCGCTCGCCAAGACGGTGCTGGTGGCAATATCACCGGTTTCGCTTTTGGACTGCCACGCGTAATGAACATGCCTCAAGTGAATATCGGAGGAGCCAACGAAGGCGAATTCGAATTGCGTTTCCCTGCGAATATGACTCCAGGAACC
>JANMNK010000454.1:0-2476 GCA_031373875.1 Pirellulaceae bacterium
CGAACATTGAAACCGTATGTCAATGAGTTGATGCCCATTCTCAAAGAGATCATTCGGTCGCCAAAATTGGATCAACAAGAGTTTGAAATTCTCAAGGACGAACAACTGACTGGTTTGCAATCGCAAATTTCCGAGCCAGAAGCCTTGGCACCGCTGACCGTCATGCGAACGCTTTCAGCATTCCCACGTGGAGACGTTCGTTACGTGCCCACGATTGAAGAAGAAATAGAGGACTTACAAAAAATGACCGTGGCGGATGTTCGTGCAATTTACGAACAATTCCTCAGTGGTAATGTCGGGGAATTTTCTGCGGTAGGTGACATCGATCCAAAATCGCTCACCTCGCAAGTTTCCGAGATTTTGCAGGACTGGAAATCCGATATGCCGTACACTCGTGTTCCGACGCCTGCAAATACAGCAGCGACAGGAAATACGATCTCAATCAATACGCCAGACAAAGCAAATGCGTTGTATTACGCCAGCCAACAGTATGCAATCCGCGACAATCACCCGCAGTACGCCGCATTGGTGATCGGTAATTTCATTCTTGGAGGCGGATCGTTATCGTCGCGTTTAGGCGATCGCGTTCGACAAAAAGAAGGCTTGTCGTATGGCGTGGGAAGCGGTGTTACCGGACATCCGATCGATGAGCGGACGAGCTTTACCATCTTTGCGATTACTAATCCTTCCAATCGAGACAAGCTGGTTGAGACCATCCGGCAAGAGATCGATAGAATCAAAAAAGACGGAGTTACCGAAGCCGAGTTGGCTGCTGCTAAACAGGGTTATCTTCAATCGTTACAAGTCGGTCGCACGAACGATGCCGGATTAGCTCAAGCTTTGCTCAGCAACTTGTTTGCTCAGCGGACCATGAAGTATCAAGAGGACTTGGAAAAGCAGATCCAATCGTTAACGGTCGAGCAAGTCAACCAAGCGATTCGTGATTTCATTTCGCCGGATCGATTGATTATCGCAACTGCAGGCGACTTTGAAAAAGCGTCTTCAACGGAAGAAACAAAGAAGAAAGAGTAACCGAAATAGTTTATTTGAACTCAGGCTCATCCAAGCCTTCGATTGCGGAGGCTTGGCGGACTTCCTGAAATAATTCTTGTCTGCTAGGAACTGGATTTTCGTTTGGGGCTTCGGGAATGTAAATCGCGAAGGATTGATGGTCACCGAGCGCGCAATACCAGCCATTGACGTTCTTGACCCAGATCGAAGCTTGACCGGATTTGGGCATATCACCCTTGCCCATCACCGCTCGAAAGTGATAACGATTTTTCATTTCGTTACTCGACTCGCTGGCAAGTTCATTATTTGAGGGGCGATCAAAAGTCAGATCACTTAAAGGGACAAGTCGATTCGTTAGTTCGACGTACAATGCCTGAGGCGGCGTGTCGTGGTTGGGGTCAGCTATCCAGCCTTCTAGTTGCGTCTTAGATCCAACTTCCGTGACGGAATCAAGTGAGCCATTAACGCAACCTGGTAATTCGAATCCAGGCATTGCGAATTGGCCGAGAATTCTCGGAAATAACTTGACGCAACTCGGACCAACTCGCATGTGAAAGATGTACTCCCCACAGAAACTCGAGGCAAGGATCGCCAAAACGAAATGCGATGCAATGAGCGGCGCAAATCGTTTGCGCGAGTCGTAGTAAATGATCCACGAAACACCGGCAATAAATGTCAATGCCATCAGAATTGGATTAGGAAGATGCAGCAGCGAGAAAATCGACGCTCCGCAAAACGCAACTGTCCAACGTCGTGAGAAGATCCTTATTAGGATGGGCACGAGAAACCATTGAAGTAGGACTTGTTGAAAAGCCACCGTGGGAAGTTTTTCCAGCAATAATTCGGAACCGGGCTTTTCAAAGAATCTCATGTATGGCTTTGCTTGCCAAGCTCCGCTTAGCCAACATATTAAAGCCAGTGTCGTAGCCAAATAGAGCGTGAGCATCGCTGCGGACAACCAGTCTCGCAAAAATGGTCTTTTGGCAAGGTCAGTACCCAGCGTTCGGTGAACGTCAGGATAAAGGTGGATTGTCATAGCAAGTAGCACTGCTGTTATGACAATATAGGAGGTAGGTTGGCTTCGAAACCAAATCACCAAGAACATCGCAGTCGTGAAAACGAAAAGAATCGTCTTATCTAGGAAATGGCTTTTCGTGTTAGTTGGTAGAATTGTTTCCACAGAACAAAGTCCACTAGAGAATTTCCCGAGACGTCCTGACGATTAATATGCGGACAATTTGCGATGGCCAAATTTTTAATTTGCGACGGTGGAGTTGTAGGATATTTTGCGTGGTTCACGCAAGTTCAGTAATTTCGGAATCTCCATCGTGAATGCCAGCTATAGTCTTGATTGGTGGACTAATATCTAGTTCATACTGAGAAAGTTACTGCCAGTTACTGCCAAAACTCTAACTGGGTAAAGTCGTCGCTGAAATTGTTGGTGCTAAATCGGTTTTTTGGGAGT
>JANMNK010000494.1:0-4313 GCA_031373875.1 Pirellulaceae bacterium
GTCAAAACCACGGCTAGCGGAAAGCTGGTTGGGTAACCGAGTAGCGTGCCGGCCAATTCATCCGGGTGTCCCGAAACTTTGAGGACCGAGGGACCTTAACCTGGACTGAGTTCGAATCCTACCACCTCCACTTCGACGACCGAAACCACTCACGGGACGACTCACTTGGGGGATGCGCGACGCATAAGACGACGCAACATGTGCAGGCATGGAGTGGCATGGAGCAACAGATAAGCCAAAGGAACTGGCCAGAAATGCAAAAAACCCTGGCGAGACCAGGATTTTGCAGCGGAGAGGACAGGACTCGAACATCCAGCAAATTCCCTGGAGTTCTCGCAGTTCGTACCCGCGCGCGACGCAAAATACGACGCGCGCCGATTTCAAGCAATCAAGACAGTTCGCCCCCTAAGTATCGGCACCAACTCGCAAGTGGTTTTAAGAACGCCTATGATTGCCATGCTGGTAATGCGACGTGAAACCCACGCGATGAAATAGTCATGGTCACTTCGATTGAACTGTCAGAACAGGAACTTGCCGAGCTACGTGAACTTGCCGAGCATAGTGATTCAACCGCGGCGATTCGAGTAGCGATGCGCGATTACATTCGCTACGCCCGTCGAATGCGACTCAAGCAACTTTCCAGTCACGTTGAAATGATCGATAATTGGCGTCAATTAGAACAATCCGAGATTGGCGATCACAATGACGATTTCTCCAATTGATCTAATTCTGATCGACACTCGTATCTGGGCAGGGTACCTTAACCGGAATCAGTCCACCGAACGACGTACGGTCGATCCTTTGCTTGATGACGATCGTGCCGCAATCACTCGAATGATCTTGGCTGAAGTCTTGCAAGGATTTCGTCGAGATGAGCAGTCCGCTGGGTGGCCCTCTTCACTTAAGGGGCTGCATGACGTTGAACCGACCTGGGACGACTGGCGAGTAGCGGCCAAACTTGGACGACATCTTGCTGCCAATGAATATCGCTTACCACTGACCGACCTTGCAATCGCAGTCATCGCGCTTCGAAACGACTGCGCCGTCCTCACAACCGATCCGCACTTCGATCTCATCGCGAACCTGAAACGCTCTCCGTTGACGTAAATCTTTGGTTAGAGACCAAATCCCTCGCCTGAAACTGACTTGCTTTCGAAGGACAACACTTCCGCGTCCGCGCACTGGCCTCAAAATGGCGATTTTCATGGTCCGTTTGAGTAGATATCGAGGATCGATAGAGGAACAAACAAGCATCCAAACACAGTTTGAGCCTTTCTACTCTCCACGTGAGCGCGCTGATTGGATAGACGATTTCGACGTGGCAGTGTCTTTCTTTTGAGGCGACTGAGGTGCGTTTGCCATCGGCTGTGCTTTCGCTAGTGATAACCCGAGTTGATGAAGTTCGCTCACCTCTCGTAAGCGACTTGAAATCGCAGAGCTGGACATGTCCACTGCGTTGGAATTTAAAAACCGCTTGTGATTCAATCCGCTACTCATCTTCCGTAAAACCAAGTTGTTTGATATCGATTCGATCGATATCTCGCCCAGCGGCAAGTTTCATTTCGATCAAACCGTCTCTCGATACCGAGCAAATGGGAAGGCCATTCCAGTCAAACCATTGTCGCTGGGTCCAAGCAATCGTGTCCAATCTTTTTGGTACCAGCAAGTCGAGGATTCGGTATTCAGTACCCTCTATCTTCAGAATACGATAAACATCAGAGTCGGGGAACGGAATTCGGCCTGACTCGTCAAGAAAACCGGCTGCCGCAGCAACTTCTTTTGCTCGGTTGAGCGATTCGGGAGGGATCAAAAAATCGATGTCTTTTGTAAATCGAGGATAGCCATGAAGAGCGACAGCCATTCCTCCGCACAATGCGTACTCTATTTTCGCTTCATTGAATCGTTGCACAAGTTCGCGAAGCTCGGATTCAAGCGTCAGCACAGCATCTCTCTAACTTTTCTTCGGTCTCGGTAATTGTGTTTGTCGTTTCTGCGGTATATAGAATAACAATCTAGTTCAATTTTAGTATCCCTAACTTTAAGATAGGGATCAAGCGTTGCTCAACAGATATTTGCCGTAACGAGTTCTCGCCGAGGGCCGCTTCGGCGGGTATTGTACCCCATCGGAAACGCTATCGCTGCGAAGGTGTGATATCGATTGGGAGATGAACCGGATGAGCATCCCCGAGCCCAAGGTAGACCACCACGAAGGACGCGGCATCCGAAGTTGTCCGATCTTCCCTGAGCTACGAACCATTCTCGACGAGGCTTTTGAGAATTTCGGTGAGTCAAGCGAATACGTGGTTGCTGCACCAACTTATCGAACCGCAGCGAATACGGGAACCGGCTGGAAGAATGCCAACCTTCGGACCGAGTTCATTCGGCTGTTACGACGCGCAGGCGTTTCGCAGTGGTCACGCTTGTTCCATTCGATGCGAGCAAGCCGGCAAACGGAATTGCAAAGAGAGTTCCCGATCCACGTAGTTTGCAGTTGGCTTGGCAACTCGCCAAGAATCGCTCAGCAAAGCTATTTGTTGGTGACCGACGATGATTTTGCGAAAGCGGCGGGCTCGAATGTCGTGGAGCCAGCGGCGCAATTGATACGCAATGCTTGACTTGGTATCTCACTCAACCTTAAACTAACCCTTTACCAGACGCCCGCTCCCCGGATTCCGCATAGTGCCATCCAGCTAAGCGTCTCAGTTCAACGCACAAACTATCCCTCCGTAAGCGGTCAGGATAGTTTGCTATACGTACTGCCATTGAGTTACATTTATGAATCGACACGCGAAACCAAGTGCTGGTCGATCCAACATGTACTCAGAATCCAAGTACTCGAATTGGGCGCGATACAATCCGCAGCAAGCCGAATTGAACTCCATGCGCAACGATCGCGTGGCTTCTATTTATCCGCTTCAGGATGGATCCGAGATTCCGCTGATTTCGTTGCCACTTCACCCACGGTTCCTTCGACCTTATGACTGCGAGGACGTTAAGCGCATCCTGGACATTATTCCACGGGACATGCTACTCGGGTTGCGGCAAATCTCGTTGTTGGGTGGAACATCGAGACAAGAAAAATCGGCTTGGAATGCACACTGGTGCTATGGCTGTTACGGATACGGCTGCGTTACGCTTTTTGCTTTCCCAGAGCGACGTCGGATCTGGTCATCACCTGACCTGCACCAACCTGCGGAGATCCATGCTTACCAACGTGCCGGGGTGGAAATGACCCATGAGAACGGCGAATGGGTTTATCGGTTTACCGACGAATCGATCAAAAGATTCTACCTCTGGGATGTTCTCGTACACGAAATTGGTCATCATGTTGACAGGTTTCATCCTGATCGATCTACGAAACGATCCGAGAGATTTGCCGAATGGTTCGCCCGGACGTATGGCTTTGAGGCAGAACAGTGCGCAAAATGACCAACGGCACTCAACTGGCTCATATTAAAATTCCCGCTGCCGATTTTTTATCCGGCGCTGGAACAATCCCTACTAACGACGCCAGGACTTGCTCGCTCAATCGATGCTGGACTTCGCCCCCCACGTTTCTTGAATGGGCGCGACGTGGTTCCGCTGATGGTGATGATCACGGGCTTGCAAACGCAATCACGTACGCCAAGCGAGCGGCGTGTTGCCGAATTGACCGACTCATCCACAACTATCACCTTCGGCGTCTTCATCGCGCACCATTTCCCGCGAAAATCAAAGCGCTCAAAGATGTTGGGCTGGACATCCCAAGCGTCATTCAGGAACTCATCATCAATCCTCGAAACGAACTGGAACATGACTATATTCCAGCCAATCCGGACACAGCGCGGAGGGCACTCGACATCGCTGGGTTGTTTCTTGCTGGTGGGCCAATGCTGGTCTTCAACGGCGCGGATCAAAAAACGCTCACTACGACGGTACTCATAAGTGGGTTGCTGTTTTACATGCCCGACATCGTCGTGTGGCTCATCGGCAAGAGCCGCAAGGAACAAATCTTCCTGACGCTCCCCGATGCGCTCGACTTGTTGGTCGTCTGTGTGGAAGCGGGGCTTGGTCTCGATCAAGGGATGCGTAAAGTGAGCGAAGAGCTCAAAGACGTCGCGCCCAAGATCTGCGAAGAGCTCCAGCTTTGCAATATGCAGCTCCAGATGGGCCGCTCGCGCAACGAAGTCTTGCACGAACTCGGCATGCGGACCGGTGTGGACGATCTCCGCGCGTTGTCTGCCATTTTGATCCAAGCCGATAAATTCGGCTCAAGCGTGGCCCAAGCCCTCCGTGTGCAAAGCGATTCGATGCGCACCCGTCGCCGCCAGATG
>JANMNK010000516.1:0-1670 GCA_031373875.1 Pirellulaceae bacterium
CGTGACGGACGCCATCGCATGTTATCGCCAAGCCGTCCAATTCAAGCCCAATTATGCGGAAGCGTATCGAAACCTCGGCAATGCGCTGAAGGATCAAGGCGATTTGGATGAAGCTGTTAGCTGCAACCAGAGATCATTGGAGCTGAACCCAAACTTTGCCGAAGCTCACGTGAATCTCGGGAATGCGTTGAAGGAGCAAGGCAAGTTTAACGAAGCGATTGATGCGTACCGTCGGGCCCTGACCCTCAAGCCCGATTATGCACTTGCGCATTGGAATCTATCGATGGTGGCGCTCCTTGTCGGAGATTGGGAACTGGGATGGCAAGAGTACGATTGGCGATTCAAGGTCAAGGATTTTCCGACACGCCAATTTCAGAAGCCAGCTTGGGATGGTCAATCATTAAACGGAAAAACCATTCTGCTTTATTCCGAGCAAGGGCTTGGCGACACCCTTCAATTCGTGCGCTACGCGCCCCTCGTCAAGCAATTCGGTGGCACGGTAATCTTGCAGTGCCACAAGCCCCTGTTCCATCTGCTTCAAAACTTTCCGGGTGTGGACAATCTGATTACCGACGCGGATGAAACTACCGCCTTCGATACGCATGCTGCTCTTATGAGCTTGCCCGGAATATTCAAGACGAGCATCGATACGATTCCGGCTACGGTGCCTTATTTATCTGCAAGTGAACCCTTGGTGGAAAAATGGAAATCGCGATTTTCGGCTTACGAAGGATTCAAGATAGGAATCAATTGGCAAGGCAGCGTCACATTTCGCGGCGATCGTTTTCGCTCCATTCCGCTACAGAACTTTGCAACTTTGTCCCAAGTTCCCAACGTTCATTTGATAAGCCTACAAAAGGGAATTGGTGCGAAACAATTAACCAATATGCAAAATTTATTCCCCGTCGTGGACTTTGCGGACGAGTTGGATCAGCATTCCGGCCCCTTTATGGACACTGCGGCCGTAATGAAGAATTTAGATCTTGTCGTAACCTCCGACACATCCATTGCACATTTAGCCGGCGCCTTAGGCGTACCAACTTGGGTAGTCCTCCCCCCCGTCCCCGACTGGCGCTGGCTGCTAACCCGCCCCGACAACCCATGGTACCCCACGATGCAACTCTTTCGCCGCACCACCGAAACCTGGACACAAGTCTTTGTAGAAATAGAAGAAGCACTCCGAGAAAAACTGTCGACTCTTTCAATGCAATGTGAATAGTTGCGTCTCGAAACTCTGTCGAATGCGTTGGGCGAGCAACCAACGGCCGACTAACTGCGCGAACTTTTAACCCCGGCGGGCTTCGTCGTACAACGTAATGTTCTCGATAAGATCGATGAGACGATTCTTTACGCCCGTGCCGAGAATCAAGGTCCAACGTGATGCGACCCCTTGTTCTACATCTGCGCCGATTCGTTTTCAGGTGGCGAAGAGTTTGCGGCCAGAGGTCATGCTGCCGATCTTTGCCTGCGGGACATTCGAGAAAACGATCATCGCGTTACGCCAAAACACTTTCGGCGTGGAGTATCAGTAGTCTTTGAAGATGTGCTTGTAACAATCTTATAGCCGAGCGGATTAAATATCGCGATTGTCTTATGTTCCGCGAGTACGTCTCTGGAATAGTCGGTACTCAAGAGCTGGGTGCCCTTAATCGTTTCAGGACCAGTTCCCA
>JANMNK010001230.1:0-2378 GCA_031373875.1 Pirellulaceae bacterium
CGTTGTTCTCGTCGTTACGCCAATGTTCGCGATGAGTGGTTTAGAGGGTCGTATGTTTGCACCGCTGGGAGCAGCTTACATGACGGCATTGCTATCTTCGCTCCTCGTGTCGTTGACGGTTACTCCTGTGTTGGCCTCGTATCTTTTGCCGAAAGCCAAGCTATTGGACGAACGTGGCGATCCGTTCGTTCTTCGCTCTTTGAAACAACTAGTCCGACGCGTGCTCATGTTGACGCTGCGGAATTCCACTCTCGTGTTGATGGTCACGGTCTTCTGCGTAGTCTGTTCACTGCTTACTTTGTTCTGGATGGGTGGAGAATTTCTGCCGCCATTCAATGAAGGCACCTTTACAATCAATTTCCAAAGCGAACCCGGCACGAGTCTCGATGAAAGTCAACGATTGGCCGGTCGCGCGCAACAGATACTTTCAGAGATACCAGAAGTCATCGCGATCTCGCGCAGGACAGGGCGGGCGGAGTTGGATGAACATGCCGAAGGAATCAACTCATCGGACATCGAAGTTCGCGTTCGAGAGCATTTGAGACCGAAATCAGGCGCATTTGCTGCGGCGCTGCGGCTTGTTCCCTTCGTTCACTTTTGGGGATACGAGCGATTTGGTAGACCTCGCCACGAAGTGGAAGCAGATATTCGGGATAAGATCACGATGATTCCAGGGATCAAGGTGAACATTGGTCAGCCTATTTCGCACCGTATCGATCACATCATGTCCGGCGTCCGCGCTCAAGTCGTTGTAAAGATTTTTGGTAACGATCTGCGAGAGTTACGCGAAGCGGGCGAAGATGTTTTTGCCGCGATGAGCGATATTCCTGGCGTCGTCGACCTTCAACAAGAACCTCAAATCGAAGTATCCCAAGTCCGACTGCAAGTGCGCCGTGAAGATGCTGCTCGCTACGGGCTCGCACCCGGCGACATAGCGACTCTGCTTGAAACGGCTTACAAAGGTCGCGTCGTTTCGGAAGTGTTGGATGAGGAAAAGTCGTTCGGACTGGTCGTTTGGTACGATGAAGCATCGCGCAGTGATCCGGACGTCATCCAGCAGACAATTTTAGATACACCGTCGGGACGTCGCGTTTCATTGGGCGAAGTTGTCGATGTGCTCGATACAACCGGTCCGAATACACTCAACCGCGAAAATGTTCAACGCCGGATGGTCGTGTATTGCAATGTACAAGGCAGGGACTTGGCGAGTGTCGTCGCCGACATTCAGAAAAGCACTGCCTCGATTGAACAGAAACTTCGCGAACTGCCAGGCAATTATCACATCGAATACGGTGGGCAATTCGAAGCACAACAAAAAGCGAACCAGCGATTGCTGTTGTTGGGCTGTTTGTCGGTTGTCGGCGTGTTCATGTTGCTGACGCGTTGTCTTGAATCGTGGCGGGCCGCGATGCAAGTGTTAGTCAATATCCCGCTTGCAGCAATGGGCTCGATCATAACTTTGTTGATCGTCAACCAGCCATCGGCCGAAGCCCTCCAAGCCGCATCTTGGTGGGAATGGCCTCGTGTTTGGATCGAAGCGACAACCTTGTCGGTCGCACACTGGGTCGGATTCATTACGCTTGTCGGCATCGTCAGCCGGAATGGCATCATGATGATCTCGCATTACATCCACTTGATGCGCCACGAAGGCGAATCGTTCGGCGAAGCGATGATAATCCGAGGAACACTTGAGCGTTTAGCCCCGGTCATGATGACTGCCGCGACCAGTATCATCGGACTCTTGCCACTCTTATTCGGAGCCGGCCAAACCGGCAAAGAAATCCTCTACCCACTAGCATTGGTAGTCTTCGGAGGCATGTTCACTTCAACGATCCTAGACCAACTAGTAACGCCTGCCCTTTTCTTCAAGTTCGGCAAATCCATCGCACCTTCAACGGAAGAAACGAAATCCGAAATCGTCTAAACTGCTTTCCAATCGACGTTGCAAAAAGAGAGAGAATTCAAAATGGCACGACAATTGACATTTTTCGTTGCGTTAGTTTTGATACTTTTACTTTCCCCCGTCGGCTTAGCGGACGATTTTTCGGATCATCTAAGAGTTTTGAGCGGCAAAGAGGAGGCCCAAATCAGTAAGGCAATTGAGTACTTCGCGCAACTACCGCTTGACGCAAAAAGGCAACAGGAGATTTCAATTGCGTTAAATGCGCTAGATCATGATGCAACGCGTGAATTAGCTGAGCCTGCGCTTCGGGTGTGGGCGACTGAGAAAAATGTTCCGATGTTGATTAATCTGCTTGCACAAAAGCACTTTGACCGAGGCCCAGTGCTCGACATCGTTGAACGATTAAAAGACGATCGCTTTGCAGAACCGCTCATTGAATTGCTCAGCGATCCATTCGACGATGGCAAGAGAGCCT
>JANMNK010000537.1:0-4804 GCA_031373875.1 Pirellulaceae bacterium
GTGGCGATCGTCCTAAAGCGCCCGAGAGCGAACATGAGTGGCGAGTCCTCTGTCTCGACCTTGCATCAGGAAAAGTTCAGTGGGAAAAAACCGTTCATCAGGGTCCGCCCGCAACGCCCATCCACCTCAAGAACAGTTATGCATCCGAAACGCCGGTCACCGATGGCGAACACTTGTATGTCGTCTTTGGGAACGTTGGGGTTTTCTGTTTTGATTTTGACGGAGGCATTGTTTGGAAAAAGGACCTGCCGGAAAACCCGATGCGACTTGGTTGGGGAACTGCCGCTTCGCCAGTCCTTCACGGCAACGTGCTGTATTACGTGAACGACAACGAACGAGCATCTTCGGTGACGGCTTTGGACAAGTCAACTGGCGAGGAATTGTGGAGCGTCTCGCGCGACGAAAAGAGCAATTGGTCGACGCCCTTTGTTTGGGAGCACGATCAGGGGACCGAAATCGTCACGCCAGGAACAAGTGCGGTTCGCAGTTACGATCTGAAAGGCAATTTGCTGTGGACATTAAAAGGCATGTCAAGCATCACGATCGCGACACCTTATGCGGTCGATGGTTTGCTGTACGTCAGTTCGGGCTACGTGATGGACCCAACCAAAGCCATGTATGCCATCAAGCCTGGAGCTCGTGGCGATTTGACGTTAGCCGAAGGTGAATCAACGAATGAGTTTATCGTTTGGTCGAGTATGAAGATTGGCCCGTACAATCCTTCCACGCTTGTGCACGCCGGTCGGCTTTACATTCTGTACGACCGCGGAATTCTTAGTTGCTTTGACGCCAAAACCGGCAAAGAGCATTTCACGGGCAAGTCCCTGAAACGCGGTACGGCTTACACTGCGTCGCCGTGGTGTTATAACGGCAAAGTCTTCTTCTTGAATGAAGACGGCAATTGTACTGTAGTGAAAGAAGGCGATAGTTTAGAGATTGTCGGTACCAACGATCTTGCCGAAGACGACATTTGCTTGTCCACTCCGTCGATTGCAGGCGACCGATTGCTTATCCGGTCAGATAAACGGATTTACTGCATTCGAAATGCGAAATAATTGCATTTCGAAGGGTACGGCAATGGCGATTAGCAAGTTGGCTACTCGCCACGGCGTGCAAGGGTAACTAAAATTGAATGAACGCAACTCGCACTCGTGGCAGGTCGCAGTCACGGCAGATGCGGTCACGCCCGTTGAGAATTAGCCCACCTTTTGAAATCGACGGTCGCTTGAAATTTTACGTCGAAAACGTTCGTCCCACCCACTTTGCCGTCCGAGGCGTCATACGTCCGATGAACGATTCTCGTTTAACAACTTCCCTGGTGTTCTTGGTCGTCGCTGCATCGTCGATTTTTCATCGTGTTGGTGCAGATGAGCCTCTCGATTTTGATCGGACAATAGCGCCGTTGTTGGCTCAACGATGCCTTACTTGTCATAGCGGTGACGAAGCCAAAGGGAAGCTTGATTTATCGTCACGTGAGTCGGCGATGGTCGGTGGCGAGTCGGGTAAAGTGATAGATCCCGGCAAGCTGGACGAAAGTTTGTTGTGGACGCACATCGAGTCGGATGAAATGCCTCCTAAAAAACCGCTTGACGACGAAGAGAAATCGCGATTCAAAAAGTGGATCAGCCAAGGTGCCAAATGGGGCACCGAACGTATCGATCCGTTTCGCTACAGCACCCAAAATCGAGCGGGTTTAGATTGGTGGTCTCTGCAGCCATTGCGATCTGTCGAATCGCCGAAGGTCACGGTGGCGGGGGGGGATGCGAATCCGATCGATGTCTTTGTGTTCGACGGACTGAATCGAGCGGGCTTGAAGCCGAGTTCTGCGGCTGATCGTCGAACCATGATACGGCGGCTTTCGTTTGACTTGCTTGGTTTGCCTCCCACTCCAGAACAGATCGAAGAATTCTTGTCAGACAATTCGGAGCTCGCATTCGAAAATCTTGTTGATCGAATGCTTGAATCACCTCATTACGGCGAGCGATGGGCAAGACATTGGTTGGACGTCGTGCGATTTGGAGAAAGCAATGGATTTGAGTACGACGAGCCTCGCGACAATTTCTGGCATTATCGTAACTGGGTGATTGACTCGCTCAACCAGGATATGCCTTACGACGAATTCGTTCGATTGCAGATCGCAGGAGACGCACTGCAACCGTCAGATCCTGGAGCAATGAGTGCGGTTGGCTATTTAGTTGCTGGTCCGCACAATACGACGCTGCCTTCCAACGAAAAGATGCAGATGTCGATGGCCCAGGATGAGATCGAAGATCTTGTCGGGAATGTGTGTCAAACATTCCTTGGCCTAACCGCGAATTGCGCTCGTTGTCACGATCACAAATTCGACCCCATTTCACAAAAAGAATATTATCAACTGGCCGCAGCACTCGCTGGTGTAAAGCACGGTGAGCGCGAAATACGTGTTCCGTTGACGCCAGCCCAGCAACAGCGAACATCTGCAATCGATGTTCGCATGGAACTGTTGCGTGCAGAAATCGAGGGCATCGAAGGCCCCGTTCGCGATCGCATCCTTGCCGAACGACGAAATGGAACAACCGTCATGCCGAATCCACCTCAAGCCATGTCGACTTGGGAATTCGATACTGGCCTGAACGATAGTGTTGGTGGTCTTCACGCGACTGCACAAGGCAATGCGCGGGTTCAGGAGGGGAACTTGGTGCTTGATGGAAAGGACTCGTATGTTGCCACGCAACCTATCCCGGTAGATATAGAAGAAAAGACGCTGGAAGCCTGGGTGCAGCTAGATAACCTTGACCAGTCCGGTGGCGGCGTCATTACGATTCAAACATCCGACGGCGCGATGTTTGACTCGATCGTTTTTGGCGAACGAGAACCAAAACGTTGGATGGCCGGTAGCAACGGTTTTGTACGCACCATGCCGTTCCAAGGAGACGACGAAACAGAAGCGACTACCCGACCGATCCATTTTGCAATCGTCTATCAAAAGGACGGTACGATCACCGGTTATCGCAATGGACAGCCCTACGGACAAGCTTACCGTCCAGGAAACATCCATCGCTATCCGGCTGGTGGTTCACAAATTGTGTTTGGCATGCGTCACGGACCTGCTGGCGGAAATCGGATGTTGACGGGTCGAATCCAACGGGCGCAACTGTATAACCGAGCCCTTGCCCCGGACGAAGTTGCTGCTTCTGCTGGAGTGGTCGATCTGAATTTCGTTGCCCCGAGAGAGCTCATGGCCAAGCTTGACTCGGCCCAAAAAGCACAGCACCAGATTTTAATAGAGGAGCTGGGCCAGTTGGAATCGGAACGCAAAGAAATTTTGGGTTCTGAATCGCGAAAACTCTACACATGCATTTCCGGAAATCCCGGCGTAACACGATTGCTAAGACGCGGCGATGTGGGATCGCCTGGCGAAGAAGTAATGCCGACCGGGCTGGCTGCACTTTCGAGTCTCAGCCCTGATTTCGCATTAACATCGAGTGCCACTGACGGCGAGCGGCGAGCGAAACTCGCCGATTGGATTACAAACCACAACAATCCTTTGTTCGCCCGCGTCATGGTAAACCGCCTTTGGCATTATCATTTTGGACACGGTTTGGTTGCGACTACCAGTGACTTTGGATTCAATGGTGGCCAGCCAAGTCATCCGGAATTGTTGGAATGGCTTGCCAAGAAATTCCAAAGCGTCGGTTTCCGGTTGAAACCCATGCATCGGCTGCTTGTTACTTCTGCCACGTATCGACAATCTTCCGGCGGAAAGACTGAAGCGATCAAAATCGATGCCGACAATCGATTACTGTGGCGAATGTCTCCGCAACGCATCGAGGCCGAAGCGATTCGCGATGCCGTTTTGGTCGTAACGGGACAACTTAATCCTGCGATCGGTGGCCGGGGATATCGCGATGTGGAGCACAAGTTTTTTAAAGGAAGTCATTTTTACGATTCGATTGACGAAAGCGGCCCGAATGTACATCGTCGCACGATCTATCGTTTTTCGCCGCGCGGTGGACGCAATCCGTTCCTTGATACTTTCGATTGCCCCGATCCTTCGGCAACCGCGCCAAACCGAGCGAACACGACAACTCCACTGCAAGCCTTGGCGTTGCTTAACAATGCTCTAGTATTCGAGATGTCGGACGACTTTGCAGCATTTGTGATTCGACAAACTTCGGACGCAATACCCCAGCAGATCGAGACTGTATACGTGCGAGCTTATGGCCGTCCACCAACTGCCGACGAAAAAGAGCTAGGTACTCGCTTTGTTGAAAAGCATGGTCTATCGATGTTTTGTCGAGCAATTTTAAACACAAACGAGTTTTTGTTTGTCCGATAAACCTTTCGGTTTCTGGAGCTAGGATTTTCAAGATGAACAATTATCCATTAACGCGCCGAGGGTTCCTCAATTTATCGACGGCATCGCTGTCGACCTCCGCGATCGCCTCGTTGCTCATGCGAGATCGAGCGACCGCAGCAGATGCGATTCCGGGCGAAGCGAAAGGGCTGCCGCATTTTCCAGCCAAAGCCAAACGTGTCATCCATTTGTGTCTGTGCGGTGGTGTCAGTCATATCGATTCGTTCGACTACAAACCCGATCTGGCAAAGTTTCACGGCAAAGCCCTCCAATCCGAGGAGCGACCGGCAACATTTTTTAACCAAGTCGGTTTGATTCGCAAGAACGATTGGGACTTTAAGCAACGAGGGCAAAGCGGACTTTGGATTTCCGATCTGTTCCCGCATTTGGTCGAAGTAGCCGATGAGCTGACGGTGATTCGTTCGATGGTTGCGGAATCTGCCAACCATACACCCGCGACTTTTGAGG
>JANMNK010000572.1:0-2602 GCA_031373875.1 Pirellulaceae bacterium
GCTTGCCACGACAGAATCTTTATTCCAATTCTCATTGAGAGGCGAGTTCATGAAAGCCACAATGTCTGCTCTCAAATCAGAGTCTACCGCCCAACTTTGTGCAACGCGGCGCTGATCATCAAGCCACGTCTCGAGGGCAAGAACGCAAGTGTCCACTTCCGAATTAAGCCGACTTTGTAGGCTTGTCGTGGACATCTTATCGATAGCCGATAAACCGATCCATCCAATCGCTAGAGTCAGGATGGTGGCAAAAACTATTGCCAGCGAAGTGGACGATAGCCACGATCTCCAATGGAAACTTTGTCGAATGCTATTAGGCAAATCCGAAGGCATCGCTAGATCCTTTTCGGCGAAAACACTTCTACAAATCTCAATCGTAGCAAGGGCAGCAGTGCTCTATGCGAAATAGATTGTACACCCCCACGATTTGGCTGTGCCATCTAGCCAAGGCAATCTTCAAGAAACTAGCGATGCGATTTGACTTCTATAGCCTGTTTTCTGAATCAACCGAAACGCGATAACTTATGTCTTTCACAATCAAACCGGGCACAAATCGGCTGCGGCTAAGCCATAAACAAATAGCTAAATGGAGCAGTATTGCGCAAACTACAGGTCTGGTCACGCTCGCTGCGAAACTTTCGTCGATCAAACCATCGGCAAAGAGACTACCATGCGATCGTCGCCCTCCAATGGCTTTGTTTTACCTGCAAAAGAAAAAACGGTCCACGAACCGAGCACAATTCGGAAACTGCCGTACGCAGACGTTTAACGGCGCTGCCCACCCTAATTTAAAAGTCGCGTTTGGTGTACTTGGCGGGGCAACGTTAAGCAGGTGGGTTGTGTTCGCGCCACAACTGGACTCGACTCCAAAAGAGTTCGGTGAACTGCTCGACCTCGTGAGGAGGAAACAAGGCTTCGACCTTCAATCGGATAGCACGGCGCGCGGGCTCGCTCGCGAAGAACTCCCAAGCTACGCGATCAACATCTTTCAAATGGGTTGCGCAAAATTCCTTAAAGGACGCTGTTTCCATCCGAGAGTTGCCAATGTTTGCGTAGCCCGCCAATCGGCTCTCCAGCGTTGAATTGCTTTTGAGAACTTCATAGTAAGGCTCCCAATCCAGCGACTTGCGAAACTTCTTTTTCGTGGCGGCGACGTAAAGCGACCATTTCACATTCGCAATCACCATCCACGGAAAATGATAGTGAAGCGACGTTACTTGAGAATCGGGACAAGCGTTTGCAAAATCGATCAAATACCAATGACCATCCTTTCGAATCGCTTCGCAAGAATTAAAATCCCAACCGAAAAACGTGTTGATGGTCAACGTCATATCGCGAAGCATCTGAGCTTCTTGTTCGGACATAAAATTCTGCCGAATTTGATAACAATCATGCAGCGAAGCACCCGGATCGTAACTGACAATATGGAATTGTGGACCAAGACCAATACATCGAACAAATAGATCGAAGTCGTCTACGCCCTTCTGCAAATGCATCAAAGTCTTGCCGCTTGCATCGTAGGCCGCACGTAGCGAATCTTCGTTGCCGATGCGGCTAACCCCGCGCCACGCGCCGCCATCGTACGGCTTCATATAAATTGGGTAGCCGATCTTGTTGCCAATTTCACCGAGATCGAACATCTGAGCGTAACGTCTCAAGGTCACGTCAAGGTCAGGCAACGTCTCATACGATTTTGGCGGTATCATCCAAGTTGTTGGGATGGGCAAACCCAGTTTCGCCATGGCACAATACGTCGTATGTTTCTCCATAGACTGAATCGCCCACGGATTGTTGAACACATAGAGGTCATCCATCAAGATCGATTTCTTGATCCATTCGCGACTCGTGTGATACCAGTGGGTTAAGCGATCCATTACAAGATCGTAGGTACATGGCTGATTAATATCAAAGGGCTCGATAGTAACACGCTCGGCTTCAAACCGAATCGAGTCGTTTCCTCGTTGAACCCGCAAATCCAATCGCTTGAGAATCTCTTCATAACAAAGAGGCCAACACAAGTCGGCACCGAGTGACAGTCCAATTCGACGAGTAATTTCTGCCACGTTTCAGCTCCTGATGTGTTCAACGATATTTTTAAGTGTATTCAATTGCGGTCGAGTAACTTTGAAACGCGTCCCTTTTTGTTTATTCGTAGTAAAACCATAATGGAACAGGGAAAAGCCAAGTCAACCCAGAGCGAAGCCGATCCCGCCAGTTTTCCCAATTATGACCATCTCTCGCTTCTACGAATTTCACTTCAATGCCGTGCTTCTGTAACAACGGGACAAATGACCGATTCTCATAAATCAAACTTTCATAAACGCCACAGCTTAGAAAAATGCGCTTCGCCGGTTGCCCAACTTGTTTACGAAAGCGATTCATGAATTCGACGACCGGATCAAAGACCCGGCCTCGCGCGTGCTGACCAATATCGGTAAATGCAAACGATCCAGATTGCAGTAAGAGCATGTCAAACGTGTTGGGATAATACCAAGCGGTCGACAGAGATGCGACGCCACCAAAGCTTGCACCTGCCAAACAACGCGCCGACGGTTCGTTGATGACAGGATAGCGTTTTTCGATCTCCGGCACTACTTCCTCG
>JANMNK010000650.1:0-3953 GCA_031373875.1 Pirellulaceae bacterium
CGTTCCGTCGCAAAGGTTTGGCGTGCTAGCTTGCGATTTAGCCCACCAAACCTTTGCGTTCTTCGGGCTCGATACCCTAGACCGCTTTCGCGCGCATGGATGGCCTGTTTCCAGCACACCAAACCTATTGCGAAACGTGGGCCCGAGGCCCAGTTGCGCCTAGCGCGTGCGCCAGCGACGGATCGGGCTCGCCCCGTTCCGTCGCAAAGGTTTGGCGTGCTAGCTCGCGATTTAGCCCACCAAACCTATTGCGGTCTTCGGGCACGAGGCCCTTGACCGCTTTCGCCCGCACGGATTGCCTGTTTCCAGCACACCAAACCTATTGCGAAACGTGGGCTCGAGTCCCAGTTGCGCCCAGCGCGCGCCAGCGACGGATCGGGCTCGCCCAGTTTCGCCCAGCGCGCGCCAACGACGAATCGGGCTCGCCCCGATTCGTCGCAAAGGTTTGGCGTGCTAGCTCGCGATTTAGCCCACCAAACCACGCCGTTCGGCTGATTCAAAATGGCGTTTTCCAACTATAGTCAGAACCCTTGGTCGCTTGAGTTATTTGAGTTCCGTCAAGCGAATATTTTTGTACTCGGCCCACATCGGCTTACCGGCATGAAGCTGAAGTGCCAGAACACCTTCGCTCAATGCTAATTTTGGTTCGTTGTCCGTGAAGTCAAGAATCAGTCGTCCGTTCATGAAATGCTGGATACGATTACCTTTGGCGACGATGACGACGTCATTCCAATCATCGAGCTTAAAGATTTTTTGGAATTCATCCTCGGCAAGAAATGTTTCGACGATGCGTTTTCCGTCGGCATTCCATACTGCTTTTTCACCGACCATGCATATACGGCCACGCGAGCCACCTTCGTCGTAAATGAAACCGCTGACATCGGGAAACTTGTTCTCGTTGCGAATCTCATGCTGATAACCACGCACAACCCATTTGTTCGAGACCTTGCCATCGGTGATATGTTTCGAGCGATATTGAATACCGGAGTTATTGGTAGCGTTGCAGCGAAAAGACAATCGCAAAACAAAATCGCGCAGCATTCCGTCTTTCCAAATTAAAAACGTGTTGCCGTTCGCCTTGTTCTCTTCCGTCGTCTCCCCATGGATCACACCGTCGCGAACCGACCACAATCGATCGTCGCCGTCCCACCCCGACAGGTCCGTACCGTTAAAAAGTTTTTTCACTTCACCCGATTCTTCTGGCGGTGGGCTTTGTTCAAATTGAGCGGAAGCGTTGTTTAGAAGAAAAACCGCGGCTACGACAGCGAATTGAAAAAGGAAATATCTGCGGTGCATGGATCGGGTTTCCGTTGGTAGTAAAAAATTCGAAGAATGCTTATCAGCTCGGTTACCAAAATAGGATTTCACGTTCGACGAAACGTCCTTCGTCTTGCATTGCATTATGATAAGCTATTATCCGTCGTGCAAAGATCTCCATTACGTCAGCTCTGGAATTTCGAACCGGCTAGCCCGATGCTTTTACATCAATCCATACTGTTCTCGGTCTTTTTACTACCTGGAGTTTTGTCCGCGAAAGAAAAGGGACGCCCGAGAAACAACCCCCGTCCACTTTTCCCAGGAATTGACAAATGAGAGATGCAATAAGTTACTTTTGCTTGTTAGCTACTTTTTGGCTTGCTATTCTTCAAAGCGACCCTACGCGAAATATGCGTGGGCAGGACCCAAATGATGCATTTCGACGAATGGACTTCTACTTTAATAACGCTTCAGACGTTCACGAAATCTGCTCGTTCGATTTCTTTTTTGAAGGATTGACAGATAGAAATCAGCAGATCAAAGAAGGGACATTTGTTTCGCATCACATTATCCGAAGTCAACCGAAAGAAACCCGAGTTGATTTTGTTGCACCTGGTGAGGGCACGTTTGAGATGACCAGTTTTCTCGATGTTCCTGGGTATCAGATCACTACGACCGCGACAGAGTATCCAATAACACCAACGACCAAATTCGATTTCAAAGAAGTCGATATTGGAAAGGGGGAAAAGCCAACTTCGCCATGGGGTCCAAGGTTGAATTGGTATCCTTGTTTTGTGCCCCTTTGCGATGAGGGCGAATTTCCAATGCATGTAAACAAAGCTGCAAAGCTGGTTTATGATTACGATGCAGTTGAACTGAAAGAAAACGAAGATGGTACCGCCACAGCTATTTTCATCCTAAAAAATGGAAAATACGGTCACGAAGTACTGTTTTCAAAAGAACCAGATTTCTTGCCAATCTCAATCAAAGCACGTTGTGCTGACTTATCTCCCAAGGGACCCAAGGTTGCGTCTACCGCTGAGGATTTTCGGAAATGGCGAGTCCATTCGGAAACACGAACGGACTGGCTGAAAGTCGACAAGGTCTATGTCCCGCAAGTCATCGAGATTGAGGCGGATTACAACAGTCGATCGTCATACAAGCGTTTTTATTTTTCGAATTGGAAGTTCGGGAAAGATGTTTCTCTTCAAGCCCTGTCGCGATCCTCCATGGCTATTGAGAAAGTTCGTGAAATTAATCCCCAAGAGCTGTTTGTGAGAATTGATCGCGCCTTCACTAGCTATATTTCCAACAAAAAGAAAAAGTGAACCTGTCATATCAAAGGACATGCGTTTGGAGGCGACCATTCGGTTATAGATGGTGCCATCTCTCGTTCGCGATCTGACAATCGCGAAAACAGCGACTGATTAATTTTGATCGGCCAGGCCTAGAACAAAAACACACTGATAGCTTTCGAAGAGTAGATTGTGCGGGTTTCATCAATTCGTTTTTGTCGCGACATCACTTCGCCCCCGTGTCGAGAAAAAGCGGGTTGCAACGCCCGCTTTAACGCGAGACTATCCCCATCCTCTTTTCTTCTCCGTCACACGAAACTGCCCCCGTCCCCTTTTCTTCTCCAGCCTACCTCGCAAAAGTACTGGGAATTCCAACATAAAGTATGCGTCCACCCTGGCGTTTATTGACTCCACTCTTTATTTGACTTGGAGTTGTAGCACCTGAAGACGAACAACTGAACTCGTCCGAAGCTTGAGGTTCTGATTGACTTTTAGTGCTATCTGCAGACTGCTAACGCCTGCCCAAAGAGCGTGGGGCTCCAAAAAGCTCCAGCTCTATTGAAGAAGCCAGTCGAAAAGCGTGCCGCTCTGGCAGCTGCTCAAACGCTGGATAAGAAAGCGTGGAGCTTTCGAACTTCGGATTTCTACCAGGAATCGAGACTGAACCCATCGAATGCTGAGGAACCGCGCTAACATTGCTCCATCCGTTGGACAACGACTTCCTTAAAAAATACCATACGGAAGTCGCGCTGAATGTACGGCCGCATTCCGAAAACGAAAATTCGAGCATGACATTGTTTTTTTAGCCCCAAACTAAAAAAAGGGGTTTTAGTTAACATTGCTCGGCATCCAACAATGTGGGTGTCCCCCGTTTTTCCTCAACTCCCACGAATGGCACAAGCGCCCGTAGATCAACTTTTCTGGGTGGCTGCTGCCAGCGGCGGTTATGTCGCCTTAAAGTGCACGGACGAGATTGGACGTGAGCTGTTATACAAGCTGCAACGCATGGCTGTTACCCAAATTGCTTGGACGAAGCAAACTTTCATGATGTCTACGACACGCCTGCTTGTAAGTTCGACAGACGATATCATAATAAGCTTCTCCTCGTTTCAGTGCGTTGCGCTCGCAAAGGAGTATAACAATGTCGGGGTTTAATGTGTTCGGCGCTGCAATTGTGGTGACTGGTGCATTAACATTTTGCGATCTGCTGCAGGGGCAGAACGTACAGGACGTGCCACGCGTGATACCCACGGCGAACGCAACGGATCGTACCGTTGAAGAGAAACGCGCAGAAGCGCTCATGAGCCTGCCAGAAGACATCGAAGGCGCGACGAAAGAATCGCTTTAGGACCGGCTCAACAATAAGTGTCAAGAGATTTGGGGCATAGCGGCATAGTTTAG
>JANMNK010000653.1:0-4264 GCA_031373875.1 Pirellulaceae bacterium
GCTTGCATTTGTTGTGGGCTTAGCGGAGAGCGAGGCGTGGACAGATTAAGGCTCGCTGGCAGTTCGATAAGTGTTGTATTATTGCGTCCTTGACGGCCACCTGCCGAACCAAAATGCGTTTGAGTCGATAGAAAGATCCCAGAAATTGCTGTGTAATCTCGCTGAGGAATCGGATCAAATTTATGGTCATGGCAACGAGCGCAAGCGACCGTGAGTCCCATGGCGGCTTGAAAAACGGTATCGATTTGTTCATCGGCAACGTCAACAGCAAACTGTCGCGGATTCATTTCATTTAGCGATTTAGATCCGATTGCAAGAAATCCAGTAGCAATCTGACGTCGTGCTCGTTCTACATCATCTTTGGCAGGCAATAAATCACCAGCGATTTGTTCTTTCAGAAATTGATCGTAAGGCACATCTTGATTGAAGGCATCGATCACATAGTCGCGATATCGCCAAGCGTGCGGGTAGGTCGCGTTCACATCACGTCCCGACGATTCTGCAAAGCGTGATACATCCAACCAATGACGACCCCAGTGCACTCCGAATTGATCGGACTTGAGAAATTGGTCGACTTCGTTTCGAATGGCGGCTTGAAGTCCACCTGTCCCATTAACTTGATTTAAAAAGTTTGCGACGCGCTGCGGCGAAGGTGGGAGGCCGGTCAGGTCAAAGTGAATCCGCCTCAGCAACGTTTCGGGCTTTGCATCTGCGACAGGATGCAATCCTTTTTCTTCGTACTTTGCTAGGACAAATCGGTCGATATCCGAATAGATCCATGACGTCGAATTCGCGGTTGGCGGAGTTGGCTTTTTAATCGGTTGGAACGCCCACCAGTCTTTTGCCTCGCTGTAGTCGTAAGCTTCGTGGATCACGGCGTTGCCTTCGCGAGGGTCCGGTGCCCCAGACTTGATCCATTTTTCGAGGGTTGTAATGTCTTTCTCCGGCATCTTTCCGCCAGAATCCTTGGGAGGCATTGCAATATCGTCGTTCGTATAGCGAATTGCCAGGACAAGAAGGCTTTGTTTGAGATCGCCGGGGACGACCGCAGGTCCGCTGTCACCACCCCGACGAATGCCCTCGCGCGTGTCGACTTGCAGACCGCCTTCAGCCCGTCCGGCTTCAGCGGAATGGCACTCGTAACAGTACTTTACGAGGAGCGGTCTGACTTCGGATTCAAACCTTTGAACGTCCTTGGGGCTGAGCTTGGGGGAAGTTGCCTGATCTTTTGGCTCCTGTCCAATCGCCAATCCCGTTTCCCAATTCAGCGATGTACTCGCCAAAAGGCCTATAATGAGAAGCTGGCTTATCCGGTGCTTGTGCGTCATCATCCGTCCCTTTCAAATGATCTCGGTCCGGTATATTGGTTCGCTGGTTTATATCGCTGGCGGGCGAATGTTTCGCAAAACGCCATTCGTAAAGGCCATAGGGCAAGAGTAACCCAGGACTTTGCTGTGGGTTTCGCGAGTTGCTAGAATTTTAACATTTTATTGTAACAAAGCACAATTCGAATAAGAATCAATCGATGGACGAACTTCCAGGCACCCCCTTAATGACAGACGAAGCTACTACTGTCTCCGATACAAATCAGCCCGATTTTCCGTTGGTAGCTGATATTGCAGCGTCAAGCGGTGGGACCGAGCGATCGGAAACGCAATGGCAGTCCTTCGACCCGCGAAATATCGATTACGAGCGGACTGCCGGATGGATTGCGGTCGCGGTAGTCGGGGTAATTATGGTCGTCGGTCTAACCATCACGGGCATAGCCACTTTGCCAAACTGGATGGTTTTAGGCATTGCGGGAGGCGTTTGTTTACTGGTCCTGGGTTTTTTAGTTTTCTTGAATATTTACATCCCACCGCTTAGTCACGCGCGTGCTGCTTGGTCCTGCGACGCACGCGGCTTTCAGATGCGAAAAGGAATCTGGTGGCGGAAAGTCACTTCGGTTCCGCGATCGCGGGTTCAGCATACGGATGTGCATCAAGGTCCAATGCAACGCTCCTATGGTTTGGCCAAGCTGACGATCCATACAGCCGGAACTCAAAACTCGACCGTCGAGGTGGAAGGCTTGAATCATGAAGTAGCAATGCAGTTGCGCGATATACTGATCGAAGATCGGAGTTTTCAAGATGCCGTCTGATGGAAATGCATCGGAAAGCGATCCGGAACATGCTGGTGATCGACTGGCTGGCAATCAGGTGCAACCTGCTGGGGATCAAGTGCAACCTGCTGATCAAGTGCAAGCCAGTAGCGAACTACGGGATTCGTCGATGGAAGGGCCTCCGGTGCTGGCTCAGCCACTGGGACTCCAGCGGCTTCATCCGACTTCCTTTCTATTTGAAGTCGCTTCCCAAGTGCGGAGCAACCTCATACCGGCTGCTTTTGCCGTGTTCTTTGCTGCCAAGGATGGAGGTATTTGGTTCGGCGTTGCGGCATTTGCGACTGCGGTCGCATTGATATTTTCCCTCGTTCGGTACTTCACGCTTCGTTTTCGAATTCAAGGCGAAGATCTAATCGTCGACGAAGGGCTAATCTTTCGCCGCCATCGAACCGTTCCGGTCCATCGCATTCAGAACATTGATATCGTTCAAAATCCGCTTCACCGGATCTTTCGCGTTGCAGAGGTGCGCGTTGAGACCGCATCCGGGAACGAACCAGAAGCCACTTTGCGTGTGCTCGCGATGTCTCAGATCGACGAACTACGCCAAGCGGTTTTCAATCGCACGACTACAAATAGCTCGCTCAGTTCCGACAATCTAGTGCGGGGAGCAAACTCCGGAGATGTTCAAGAAGATTCGTTGGCTGACCGGTTCATCATAGATATCCCCACAAGACGACTCATCGGCGCGGGTTTGCTAAGTGATCGCGGACTCGTTGTCGTTTCGGTAATCGCCGGGTTGCTGTTCCAGCCCGACTTTCGCGGCAAAGTTTCCTTCGATGCAGAAGAATGGATCAAGCGAATACCCGATGGTGTCAGTTGGCTAGCTTGGGCGGCGATCGGGATCGGAGTCTTCATCGTTTTTGCTCTGTTGTTGAAAGTGTTTTCCGCGGCATGGTACGTACTCCGATTTCACGGCTTCCAAATGGAGCGACGTGCTGACGATATTCGCATTCGCTGTGGGTTGTTTACAAAGGTGGCCGCGACAATTCCACGCCGGCGTGTTCAACTGATCAGCGTCCATCGAACTTGGTTGGGACGTTATTTTGGCTTGGCATCGATCAGGTTAGAAACGGCGGGCGGGGCTGGCGGCGATTCAGAGGATGCCACAGCCAGCGTAGGACGGAAATGGTTCTTGCCCGCGCTCCCCGAATCAGAAGTGCCAAGGATACTTGCCGAAATTCGTCCGGGATTGAATTGGAACGAAAGCGAGTTGGATTGGCATCCTCTTTCGCCAAAAGCGGGCCGACGGATGGTGCGGTTCTCCTTGATTTTCAGCTTGGTTATCGGAGCGGTCGGTGCATTTATTTGGAGGCCATGGGGATTTATTTTTGGTCTGGCATTACTTCCCGTAGCTATTTGGTATGCGCAAAAAAAAGCAAAGGCAACGCGGTACGCGAGAACCAAGGATTTGATTGCCTATCGAAGCGGCCTCTTGACGCGAAAACTCAGCATCACATTTTTCGACAAGATCCAAACCTTGCATCTCGCGCAATCGCCATTTGATCGCCGTTGGAAAATGGCAACGCTGGCAATCGATACTGCAGGGGCAGGCCCCGCAGATCACGTTATCGCCGTTGAAATGCTTGACGCAGACTTTGCCAAAGCCGAGCACCAAGCGGTTACGGAACGAGCGGCGCAAGCTATCTGGCAGTTGTCTTGATGACTCGCCCCAGCGTCTAAAACCTTGTGAAGGTTACGATCGCGTTCATAAAGTTCGAGCGTTCATCGGGTTATCGTCCCGAACCTTTGCGACTATGATTTGTCATAGTGAAACCGGAACGGGCATTCAGCATCCGCCGCACTCTAACTCCCCAGCGACGAATTCGTTGCAAAGCAATCAAGGAAAAAGCCTGTTTAGTGGACGACTTTGAAACGACGATCGAACAAGCCATGCAAGCCGACCGATTTCGGCTGCGCAGGCAGTGGCGCGCGATTAGGGCACTGGCCGATTCATCCCCTCGCAAGTCGAATGACATCGAGCGTTTAACGCGGGCACTCAACGCATCGATAGAACGACGGCATCGAATTGTTATTGTAGTATCGATTGTTATGATGTTGATGCTTGTTATTGATCGTATTGGAAGATATCATTTTGGATTGTGC
>JANMNK010000669.1:0-2628 GCA_031373875.1 Pirellulaceae bacterium
GGTATCTTTCACGCCCGAAACATTCGCACAGTTTCGCGGCGGACGAATAGAATCGCAGTCGCCAAGCTTTACCGGACCTTATAGTATCTCGTTGTGGTTCCGTTGCGAAACACCAAACAACGTGCAGCCTGTTACCGCGTATTTCTTTTCACGCGGGCCAAACGCTAACAATCTGGCTCCAGGCGATCACCTCGGCATTGGCGGAACTTTTCAAGCTGATTACTCCGGCAAGCTGCTGTTTTTCAACGGCAACGAAAGCGACCAAGTTGCCGTCGGGCGTCACATCATCCCAACGGAAACATGGAATCATGTCGTGATGATTCGAGACGCGAATCGTGTGCGAGCTTACTTGAATGGCGAACCGCAACCGGAAATCGATGCCGAGGTTGTTGTCACAGCGACAGGAAACCAGGAGTTTTTTCTCGGAGCACGTAGCGATCAATTCGCACCGCTCTACGGCCAACTAGCCCAATTCGCTTTGTTCGATCGGCAGTTGTCAGTCGACGAAGTTCAATTGATTCACGCTGCTTCAGGACAACCCGTCGGTACGCCAATGCCGGTTGACCGCGCTCCGCCGAAACCAGACAGCGATCCTATCTCCCCGCAGGATTCCTTGTCAAACATTCATGTCCCCGCAGGATACCGCGTCGAGTTGGTTGCTTGTGAGCCGCAAGTTCTCGATCCTGTCGCGATGGATTGGGACGCTTCTGGACGATTGTGGGTTGTGGAGATGGCAGATTATCCGATGGGGATGGACGGAGCGGGCAAAGCAGGTGGTCGAGTGCGTGTGTTGTCCGATTCAGATTCCGACGGTCACTTTGAAACCAGTCGCCTCTTTGCCGAGAACCTAAATTTCCCCAACGGAATACTTACTTGGCGTGATGGTGTTATCGTTACCGCTGCACCGGATATCCTGTTTCTTCGCGATACCGATGGCGACGGCAAAGCGGACCATCGCGAAGTCTTGATGCGAGGATTTAATGAAGGCAACCAACAGCTTCGAGTAAACGGCTTGCGGTGGGGAATGGATGGTTGGGTCTATTGTGCCAACGGCGGTCATCACCCTGGACATGGTGTTGGTACTCAAGTTCACTCGACTCGCAACGGACGAACTTACCAAATTGGAAGCCGCGATTTTCGATTTCAACCGAACACAGGATTACTCGAACTTGAATCGGGACCTTCGCAATACGGTCGCAATCGGGATGCTTGGGGACATTGGTTTGGAGTTCAGAATGCTAACCCGCTGTGGCATTACGTGATCCCGGATCGCTACCTGTCGCGCAATCCGCATGTTCCTTCGCCGCCCCCGATTCGGCACATCGTCGGTCCTGGCAGCCCAATCGTCTATCCGGCCAGCGCTCTCGAAAAACGCTACCACAGTTTCGAACAGTCCGGCAGATTCACTTCGGCATGCAGCGCAATGATCTACAACGACGATCTGCTGTTCGGTTCCGGTAATGAGTTGCATGCCTTTACCTGCGAGCCGTTTCATAATCTTGTTCAGCACAACGTCTTGACGGATGCCGGAGTAAGCTTTGTTGCATCGCGAGCGAACGGCGAAGAGAAAACCGATTTCTTCGCCAGCGAAGATCGATGGTGCCGACCCGTCATGACGCGAACCGGCCCCGACGGCGGTTTGTGGATTGCCGACATGTACCGTTACATGATCGAACATCCGGAATGGCTACCCAACGAAGGCAAGAACGAATTGTTGCCGCACTACCGTTTAGGAGAAGATCGCGGCCGCATCTATCGGGTCGTACCAGAAAATACACCAACCAGAAAAGCGATTCATCTCGACACACTGAGCCTTGAACAACTTGTCGTGGCCATGGATTCTCCCAACGACTGGCAACGCGACAAAGTACAACAAATGCTGTTGTGGCGAAATGACGTGAAAGCCGTCTCGCGTCTTGAACGACTGGCGACTGAATCGAAACGCCCTCAAACACGCGTCCAAGCTCTCTATACTTTGCAAGGGCTAAAATCGCTGTCTCCATCGATTTTAATAAGGTCACTTCAGGATAAACACGCTCGAGTTCGTGAACATGCAGTCCTCTTGGCAGAATCTCAGAGCGATGCGTCGATCATTCAACAAGCGGTCAAACTAGCAAGCGATCCCGATGCCAAGGTCCGATTGCAACTTGCTTTAACACTAGGCCAATGGACGGACCCGATCGCAGGTCAAGCACTTGCGGCCATCGCTGTTATCGACGCGGATGACCCGATGATGGTCGCAGCTATCATGAGCTCAGCACTAGAACATTCGCGATCCTTTATCCCCGCAATTCTGAAATCGCCCAAGCACGTTGCTGACGCCTTTCGCGAGTCGCTTGTCCGACAATCACTTGGCAGCGGAGACGTGGAAGGTATCCAACTGATGCTCTCCGACGCCGTTGGCTCGCAGTCAGGTGAAAACGTCGAACGACTTCACGGATTGATGCTCGCTCTGGATCGCGTTGGATCATCTTTAGAGCAACTTGCCAAAAATGACGCTGCAGCCTCTCTCAAAACTTCGCTCGATGCGACTAATCGAATAATCGACGCGTCGTTTGCCCTCATGACGAACCCGAAAATACCTGAAGCTCATCGTATCGCTGCCGCGACATTAGTATCTCGAACTCA
>JANMNK010000678.1:0-1599 GCA_031373875.1 Pirellulaceae bacterium
CCAAATTTCCAATTGGCGATAGTGAAAATTGTGGTTGAGCCATCCTGGGTGGAATTAAGGAAAGCACGGGACTTGTCGACGACGCTTTTCAAACTCGCCGGCGAAACACTTACTTCGATTATTCGCTCTCCTTGATCGTCAACGCCGTGAATTTGTAGAAACCCTTCCCCATCAACATTGACATACTCGTTCGTTGTGCGGCCAAATTCACGCTTACGCTCCCTTCTACCAGCACGCTCGCGAGACTCGATTTGCCTAACCGAATCGACCGTCTGAGTTTTAAACGGCACGATAAAGAAGACACAGGTCCGAGTCGTGCAACGCACAACCTCGCCATTCCGCACAAAGTTTAACCAAGTTGCCGGCGCAAACAGCGTGGTGAGGCCTGGGAACACAACACAGATCAAAAAGACGATCGCGTGTTGCAATAACATCTCCCACAGCGAGGGTTTCTTTCCGAAGGTTGGCATGTTGCAGTTCCCTTTTATCTCGACCATCCAACCCGTACTTACTTATGACTCTTACGCACCCGTGCCAGCTCGAAAGACAAGCCAAATACTTGTAGCTGCGACGGCCATGCAGGGGGTAAGAAAAATGAGTTCGCCAAATTCCATTCGAGATGATGACATGGTGATGATAACTGCCAAGCTGCTTACCGCAAGAAGGCTTAGGCATACCGAGCCCATTCGTTGAAGAGACGGAACAATGCCCATCACGACGAGGCAAACCCAAAGCACCGGAGCAATGAACATTCCCTTGGTGAAGTAAAAATAGAAGTTGTTCCAAACAACTCCCACAAGGGCCATCATACTCTTCGAACTGGCCGCCTGTCCGATGAAAATAAAGAACAGGGCAAGTGCAATGTAAGGCAAGACGACAACTGAGCAAATGGTATTTAATAGAGCGTGCATTCGATCCAGCAAAACTTGTTTCATTTCGGTTCTCAAGGGCTACACTATGATAGCCGCAACAGCTTACGGTCGGGAATACGACTCAGGGGCAATCGAATCTCCCATTTGATGGAACACCTTTCGGCTCAGACCAATGGGTCACTCAGTCCGCCGCTGTTGTGATACTCGCTGCCGCGTATTGCGTCGTTGGAAGACCGCCAAACGCAAGAAGAGGAACCATCCCCAGCCTTTTGCAAGATTTATGATCGACGTCGATCTTTTTCATTGACTCTGAATGAATCGAGCCAGCTTATATCGGCATAGAGTGTATCGACGAATGGATTCAAAGACGCATTGCAGCTGATGACGGGGCAGTAAAGGCTCGGAGGCTGCTGATTCCTTTACTCGGCGCGGACAGCGTTGGTGTCGAAGGCATTGACGACGACTTGTTGGGCGCCGTCGCATGGCTGTTCATCAATCCGAACAAGAAGATCTTTGAATAGGCATCCAATGGAGAATGACAAAATAGCGTAACGATATTACCCTATTTTGTAATGATCGGAACCTGAGCGAATTTAAAATACGCTTCCCACCGTTTAGATGAATGGCAGTTAAGATTGCATGACAATAAATTTCCCAAAGCTAATTGTAGCGGAAGGGCGCAAGCCCAATGCCGCTGACTTTGGAAGCGGAACGGCGCGAGCCGTCC
>JANMNK010000715.1:0-6159 GCA_031373875.1 Pirellulaceae bacterium
AGAATCTGAGGTTGTAAAATTATGGGTTCGCGTGGCGGAACGGTTACACGGATTCTTCGGTAAAACGCTTTTCCGGCAACGCGAATGGTGGATAAACGGTAAAAATCCCTTTGCAGGTGAGGCATTTCCACCGTGCAATCCAAGTTGTGCACGACCGAGAGCATCCAAGCTCGTCCCGCCAATAGAATTCACGTCTACGCACGTCGTGACGGACAAAACTCGCAGACCGGCAAGCCTTGCAAACCTGCTGATATGGCATCAATAGATCGGCCCGCAAGATTCTTTGAGTATGTTCTTCGATCAGCTGTAACTGGCACACGGCTGGCCCCCTTCGAAAAAAAAGAACGGTTCCAAGAAAACGAACCGGAAGAAGGCGGGGTTTTGATTTATAAATCTCTAATTCGGGGTTTACAAGGTCTTTTCAAAAGAAACTTTACAAAAACGCCGGACTGTCAAATCGAGAAAACGTAGAGGTATTGCGGCCAATCAAACCGAGAGCTGGCATTGACCGATCCTGATGGTGCTGGTTCGTTGACTGCACCAGTAACGGCGTTTGCATACACTGGTTCCCAATTGACTTCGCGAGCCAACGCGGTAAATAATACGACCACTTTCCTTTACGACTCGGTCGCTGGTCGAATTAATCAGATAACACGTCCGGATACGAAGTACATGCAGTTGATCCCAATTGAAACAATAGGATTACCAACAGGTGCTTCCTACAACGCGATTAAGAAACCGGCTGATGCCGAAGGTAAAATCACGGACGAAAACGGGAATCAGTGGAAGTTTCGCGCTGACCGCTTTGGATTGCTTACCCAATCGACAACCCCTCTTGGAAATACGACGACTCTAACTCGCAATCAAAATGGGCTGCCAGTCATCGAAATTCTCCCCGATCCAGACGATGTTTCTGGACCGCTCTCATCTTCGGTTTATTATTTTGGCTATAGCGCTGCCAACGATACGACCTTCCAACAAAACTCGATTGGCGGGAAGCAAACGGCTGCATACAACTCGCTGTCGCGAGTCACTTCGACGGTCGATGAAGTGGGGCGAACTCAATCGTTCACTTTTGACTCGCTTGGCAACATGCTTACCAGCGTCGATGGCGGTGGTTTCACGACGACCTATGCTTATAACTCGCGGGGCCAAGTTACCAGCGTCACAGCGCCCGATCCTGACGGTGCGGGCACTTTAACCTCGCCGGTAACTTCCTATGCGTATTCTTCTACCACTGGCCAATTGCTTACACTTACTAACCCCGACGCCAGCACAGAGGTATTTACTTACAACACAGCGGACCAACCATTAACCGTTAAAGACGAGCTGAACAAAACGACGACGCTGACCTACGACAGTTTGGGGAGAATGGCAACGCTGAAAGATCGACTCCTCGCGATTACGACTTTTACCTACGATTCGTTGTCGCGAATGACACGCTCGACGGACCCGCAAGGTAATCAAACCGATTATACTTTCAACAATCGAGGTTGGATTTCGTCGATCGCTTATCCTGATCCGGATGGGGCAGGTGCTTTAGGTCGACCAACCGATAACCGAACTTATGACTTCATTGGCCAAATACTGTCGACCGGTGTGGCCGCGAACAACTACAACACGACCTCGCCATTCACCTATGACGCCGATGGCCGACAAATCACAAAAGCCGATCCGTCGAACTATAGCTCGCTCGAACAATACACCTACGACAAGCAGGGTCGATTAATAATAATTCAGGACCCAGGCATGAACGAAACCGTCATGACCTATGACGGTGACGGCAATTTGCTAAGCCGTGTCGTTCAAGGATTCTCGGGTGGCGGACCTCCTCCAATATTTACCAGTGAATCGGCCGCATATTCGCTTGCAGACGAAATGATTTTGACTACCGATGGACGAGGCAATTCGACTTCGTACGCATTCAATTCGCGAGGGTTGTTGTCGACCGAAACCTTGCCCGATCCCGACGGCGTTGATAGTCAATTCGGAAGACTAATCACACATAACTATGACAACATGGGACGCGAGACGTCGACCAATCTGGGTTATGCCCGCACACTTACCTATGTATATAACTCGCGAAGTTGGATAACAAGACAAAACGATCAAGACCCCGATGGAGCGGGTTCGCTGACGTCACCCACCGTGCAATATGCCTATAACAAACTGGGCAGCATGACTTCACAAACCCATGTGCTATCCACAGGGAACCGTGTTACCAACTACACCTACGACAACGAACAGCGAGTGCTTACGGTTACCGATCCTGATCCAGATGGAACGGGCTCCTTGACACCTCCTGTAACTACTGCAACGTATAACAACCTTGGCTGGTTGGTCACGTTAGCCGATCAGAACGGTGGTGTGACTACGGTGACTTATGACAATCTCGGACGTTACAGTACAGTAACTCAACCTGATCCGGATGGAGCTGGATCGCTCTCGGCACCCGTGACAAACTACGTTTATGACGCTCAGGGACTATTCAAAGTCACCGATCCGATGGGCCATTACCAAACCGTTGCGCGAGATGCTGCCGGTCGAGTTACATCGCAAACGGACCCTGTCGGAAACGTCACTGCTTTCGAATATGACTATTACAGCAAACTCAAAAAGCGAACTGACCCTGATCCTGATGGCGCGGGTTCGCTAACTAGTCCTGTAACCACGCTGATTTACGATGCCGCACATCGTTTGAATTCAAAGACGGATCCGATGTCGGGAACTACTTCGTATGGCTACGACGCCGCAAGTAATGTAACGACGTTAACGGATTCTGTCGGGAACACGACCAATTTTGGATATGACGGCCAAAATCAATTGGTCATGGCAACCAACAGTTTATCGAAGACAAAGTCCTACGATTACGACATCGCGGGAAATTTGATGCGCACGACGGACCGCAATGGCAAAGTAATCCAATACGTTCGCGACTACATTGATCGCGTAACGGATGAAAAATGGCAAAACACCACCACCGAAGCGACACTAACCGTCGGTACTTCGCAGCAAGGTGGCGCAATCAACGAAATTCAGCGCGTCGGTTGGACCACTTCCGGGACGAGCGTCGGTGGTACATTTACCTTGTCCTACAACGGAGCAACTACTTCGGCAATATCCTCTTCTGCAACCGCAAATGATGTACGAACCGCGCTCGAAGCCTTATCCACAGTTGGTGGCGGCAATGTCGCGGTCGAATTGCCAAGCACACCGCCTGGCTCCGCCGACCGGACTTATAAATTGACATTCCAAGGTTCCAAGGCTGCTACGAACGTTCCGCAAACGACGACCGATGTAACCGGATTGTCCATCTCGCCGCCGATGGGAACTTCGATTACTGCCGTGAATGCGACCGATGCAACCGGCGGAACGTTCAGTGAAACGCAGACTTTGGTCTTAGCAAATGCGACGGCTGGAACATGGCGGCTGGCATACAACGGACAGGTTACTTCGCGATTGCAGGTCACAGCGACTGCCAGCCAAGTGGACACAGCACTTGAAGCGCTATCTGGAATCGGTTCTGGCAATCTGACAACGACAGGTTCTGCTGGGAACTTTACGATCACATTCACCGGCTCCAAGGCTAATACAAACATGCTTCAGGTGTTTGGAGATGCTTCGACGGCTTATAGCGGAACCACAACTCGAACAATAACAACCACGTATAATAATGCTCGAGAGGTCGCTTCGATTTCGGACCCGGCTGCAACGATTACCTGCACTCGTGATAATCTTGGCCGGGCGACAACGGTTTCAAATTCCATTGCCGGATTGACACCGACCGTCGACTTTAGCCAAGTGTTTGATGCAGCAAACAACCGAACGCAATTAACTGCGGTGATCGGTGGCACCAACGATTTTAAGAACGACTATTCTTACGATGCACTCAATCGCTTGACGGAAATTAAGCAGCAAGGGAACGGCGGAAATACAGTTGGGGATAAGCATGTCACGATTGGCTATAACGGACTTGGTCAACGGACCAGCTTAAGTCGCTACGAATCCCTAACCACAAGTAGTTTTGTGGGTACGACGAATTGGGGTTACGATTCTGCTAATCGATTGAGCACACTAGATCATATTCGTGGCGGAACGACGTTCGCGTCGTATGCTTATTCTTATGATGGCATGTCCCGTCTCACCAGCATTAATTCCTCGGTCGAAGGCGTGAGCAATTTTACTTACGACTCTACAAGCCAAATTACGGCTGCCGATCACACATCGCAGACGGACGAAACCTACAGCTACGATCTTAATGGCAATCGAAACTCAACAGGATTCACGACGGGGACGAACAATCAAACGCTGACCGGAGGCGGCTATACATATACCTACGATGATGAAGGCAATCGTAAAACGCGTACAGATGGTTCAAACAATGTTCAGGACTATACCTGGGATTATCGCAACCGCCTTGTCACGGTCAAAGACAAAGATCCGACTGGCACCGTCGTAAAGCAGGTCGACTATACATACGACGCATTGAATAGACTTGTAAAGCGCTCATATGATGCAGATGGTGCTGGTTTAGGGACAGCCATCGACCAATTCTGGGCTTACGATGAGGGCATTAATGCGCTTGTTCAGTTCGACGGTTCCACCGCAAGCGACATGACGCATCGGTATTTGTGGTCAGATCAAATTGATGAATTACTGGCCGATTCGCAGCTGACGAGCCTTTCGAGCGCAGGTAACGCGCTTTGGGCAATGTCGGATCACTTAAATACGATTCGTGACATCGCAGATTACGACAGCGGAACTGATACCACTTCGATTACGAATCATCGAACCTACAACGTATATGGAAAGCTAGTTTCCGAAACGGACTCGGCTGTGGATTTGTTATTCGGATTTACTGGTAAACAACTGGACGAAGCCACCGGTTTACAGCACAACCTCTTCCGGTGGTACGACTCGAATCTCGGGCAATGGTTGAGTGAAGATCCGATTTCGTTTGCGGCGGGGGACGAGAATATAAAACGGTATGTTAAGAACGGGCACACAAAAGCCGTTGATCAGTTAGGCTTGCAAGAGCCTACTTACCCGATTAATCCGCAGGGGCCGACAAGTATGCCATCATTTGACGTCAGGAAACTATCAGAAGCAATGAAAGAATTGAATCAGGCACGTTGGCGCGCAATCATTCGTGCTGCTCGAAACCATGGGTATCCAACACAAATACTCGAAGACGCAATGAAGGCAGAAGTGGCAATCAGCGGAGGCAAGAAAATGAATAACGCATCTTTCAGACCTGCAGGCGTCAATTCAATTATACAACTGCCAACTAAGTCCGTTAATCAGATAGACAGCGACGATATTTCCACAAATACATTATTACTTCTTTACAACGAAGCTTTTCATGCCTGGATGTACCATTACGGTTACGATCAGAAGTGGGTAGTAAGTTCGCTTCAAGAGGAAGGCTACCCATTAATATCCGGACGTAACTCAGGCTATACCTATTACGATCAGGGATTCGATATGGCTGAGGAAGCCATGTCGGAGTCCATTGCAACATTTCTGTTGTCCATTGAAGCATCGAGCCTACAGGGACGTCGTCGTACTTTAAGCATTGATCCAATGCGTCAATCACCTGGACACAGCGATTTAGGTGAAAGATGGCATGGACGACAAGGAGCCGATAGACCATTATCCCGCGTTGCAGTCGTCCGATTGATTTGGATATTGGAAAACGGATACGTGGTACCTCCATCCGATATAATGAAGTGGTACAACAGCAGATGGTCGCCAACTAGGCCAATAGATTCACGTGTAGATCGGCAAGGAAATCCACGATGAACACGCCTCATTTTTTGCTTCAAAATAAAGCAATCAAGTGTTTGGCAGTAGGCGTCGCTTCGGTAGGAATATTTGCGGGGATAATATTATGTTTTTGCAGGGAGACCAGAAAGTATGTTCGTTCGAGTGATCTCGCCGAACTTACATTCCGAGAATTCCGATTGCCGGCCGCGAAGTCCCCTTTCGTAAGTTATTTATTAAACACTCGTGAATCACCAATATTCAAAATACTTTGTGATCGGGGACTCCAGCGTTCAGATCTTAGTCGCAACCACCTAATTCCGATTGCTTCAGAATCGTACAATGGTGATGAGGATTCTGTTTATGCGACAGTAGTCTCAGGTCACAAAGAGGAAT
>JANMNK010000786.1:0-5268 GCA_031373875.1 Pirellulaceae bacterium
GTGACGGACCGGCGCAACAATCGATCTTCTTCATTTGGCGTCATCTGGGAACTGGAAGGCGTGGAAGACTCAAGCAAAACTGGATTCGGCTGCGATTCTACGGACATCGTTGTAGGTGCGATGTCTACTTCACTCGAACGGAGTTCGGGAATTGCGGGACCGGTTGGCGTTGGAGCCACGGCGAAATCTTGGAACAAGCCCTGTGGTCGAACAAAAATGATGAGTAAGCACGCAGCAGTTGCTAGTGCGGCAATCCACTTCAACCGGGGGCGTGACCACCAAGGCCGCGCGATTGTTCGCGTGTGGGAAGTAGAGAACGCCTCGGTTGGCGATCGCAAAATGGTATCGCTGGGTGTCTGAGTGGTTTCCAAGGAAATCTGTTTAGCGCGATCCAACACGCCGCTGGTAAGATCCGCAGAGATTTGTTCATTCGAAAGTAGTTGAACTAACGAGCGAACTTGGCGTAATTCGTCGAGCAATTCCATCAAACGAGGGTTTGTTGCAAGCTGTTCATCGACGAACGCTCTCTCGGCTTCAGACAATTCGTTGTCCAAGTACGCGGTCAACAGGCTTTCGTCAAAATTATCCATAACAAATCGGTAGCGTTAACGAGGTGTAAAAAAACGGACTGCTTGTGTGGTGAACAAACTATCGCGACTCGCTTTCAAGTTCAGAGCCAAGCAACATTGCTAAAATATCTTTCAGTTCCAAACGTGCACGATGTAAACGGCTTCGTACGGTTCCGATTGGAATTTCCAAAGCGTCAGCAATCTCCGAATAGCCCAACCCTTGCAGATCTCGCAGTACTAAGACCGCGCGATACTCTTCGTCGAGCCTTTGGATGCCGTCGCGAATGATGGCTTGACGTCGATTGCGATCCAATTCCGCTTCGACCGTCTCGCGATCGTCTTGCAAGTCCGCTTCGGCTGCCTCCATCGACTGGCGATGCATGGATTTTTCTTTTCGGTGTTTTCGGCGATGCGAAAAAGCCAAATTGCATGCGACTCGATGTAACCAAGTAAAGAACGAGCTTCGGCCTTCGAAACTCGAGAGTTTCGCAAAGCCCATCGCGAGCGCTTCTTGGGTCAAATCCTCCGCATCTTCACGGCTATTCACCATCGCGAGCATCGCGGCAAATAAACGATTTTGATATTGGCGGACCAGGACAGCATAGGCGTCAGAATCGCCCTGCGCCGCTCGGCTCACCAATTCGTTTTCGTTGAATTCCACGTCACCCATCGACACAGACGAATCCTTGTTCGAAACAGTTCCAGAATCGCAGAAAACGTTTGATTTCGCCGAAAAACACGAGACAATTAACAGTCGCCGACTTCCGTCAAGTTAGTTGCGGCTGGCTTACAGGATTTTAAGACTACTGCTTTTTCTAGTGCTTTGTCTAGACTTATTCTTTGGGTTGGAAAGTAGAGCAATTGTCCTCATTTGCTTGGAATCTTCACTTGCTCGGAAAACGATTGAGACAATCGTTCGACACTCAAATCCTAAAAAATGGCTTGGACGATACGGCCCTTAGACAATTCTACGATCAACGCGCGTTTATGGCATGTGAAACTGGCAAATCTGTTGCATTTTCATTTAAGACTTTGCATCCGAGCCCCCAACGGAAGCTTGGGGTGGTTCTGCAGAAGCTTTTGATTCGGTTGCGACGGTCGGTTCAGGAGGTAGATTCAGCCACTTTGCCAGCCGCGCTTTTTGCTCGGCCGTTGCATCTGGCAAGACCTCTAGTTGCCACGACGGGGTTGGCTTGGTTCCTAGCTCGATACGGAGTTCGACAAGTTTACCGCGTCGTGCAATGAGGATCGGCAACTGCTCGCCGGGTTGATAATAACCAAGTCGTTCGTTCAGCACGTCGGCAGTCAAACGGTAACCGTCCAAAGCGATCACTTCGTCGTCCACGTTGATCCCAGCTAAATCGGCTGGCGATCCTCGCGGCACTCGCTTGACCAACAATCGTCCGTCTTGTGCGGCTGTTTCCCAACCGATCCAAACTTCCTTCTTAGGCTTGTCGGTGTCACCATTCGGTTTAGCATTACCGTTCTCCGTTGGGCTCGCAACATTTGTTCCACTGGCAATAGGCTGAGCGGGCGTTGGAGTCTTGGCGTTTCCATTATCGCTTTTGAATCGCAACCCGTACCAATCCAGGAACGGCGTAAAGTCTAGATCGTCCGCTCGGTCAAGCTTGGCTTGGAACCACTCGGTTAAATCGCTGCCCGCTTCTTCGCCTGCGATTCGCTTAAAATCTTCGTTTGTGTATCCTGTCGCTCGATGTTCGGTCCACAAGCGACGCATGACATCACGCAAGTCCTTTTGTCCCGCCGTCATTCGCTGAATTTCTACGTCTAAAAGCAATCCGACTAACGCGCCCTTGGAATAGTAATTAACGCGGCTATTGTTTGCGTTTTCGTCGGGGCGATAGAACTTGATCCATGTATCCCAGCTCGAATCGTACAAGGACTGCATTAGGCGTCCGGGGTGCGTTTGGACCGCTGCAAGGTTCTTGCTCAACAGGCCTAGGTACTCGTCGCGTGAACAAAGCCGGGATCGAGCCACGAACAAATCATCGAAGTAACTCGTAAGGCCTTCGGCAATCCAAAGCTCGCCAAAATATTGCTCGGTCCCGTAGTTGTACTTCATCAGTTCTTTCGGACGTAGGCGGCGGACATTCCAAGCGTGAAAGAACTCGTGACTGACCAATGCAAGCCAACCGACGTAGTTATCTCGTTTTCGCATGGCCCAGCGGGACGACATGAGGACGCATGAGTTGTCGTGTTCGAGGCCACCGCCTGATTCGCTGATAATGTTCAGAAACCAATATTCATCATAGGGTGTTTCTCCCCAAAACTCTTGCTCTGTGGCAATGATTGTTTTCACGTCTTGGACAGCTTTCTTGGTATCCCACAGATGATCGGCACCTAGGGTCACCAAGTGGTGTTGCTTGCCACCGACCTCGAATTTTTGGTCATCCAAGTTGCCCAGCAAGATCGGGCTGTCGACCAAATCGTCAAAATTCTTAGCTTGCCGAAGCCATGGATCCTTGGCGTCGACCGTTGCGAGCGATGTAGCGATTTCGGGCCATTGGGGCAAAGATTCGATTCGCAGCAAGTGAACGCGTTGAAGTGCGTCGGCGCGTGTAACGAAGCTCGCTGCGCCGGTTAGAAAGGCCCAAGACGACTCGACCCAATTTGTTCGCACGCCCATTTCGCGACAGTAGAGTCGATATCGAATCTGGATTTCCGAAGCGCCTGCGTTTTCGACTCGCCAATTATTCTTGGAGGTTTTTTGGATCTTGAGTTCCGTCGCTGTTCTCGCGTCAAATGCGCGCATGTCCTCGACTTGGCGAGCATACTCACGCACCAGATAACTGCCTGGGGTCCAGACGGGCATCGTCAATTCCGTCGTCGATTGCCCATCGGTTGGAATGTTCGCTTCGACTTGAACAACATGATGATCCGCTTCGCGAAACGTCAACGAATATTGAATAGGTGCGTCCTGCGCCATGGCTGTACCGACCGCTCCCAAGAAACAGAGGAAGAAAGAAAGAGGTGTCAAGAATCGAAGTTTAGAGCGGAGCATGATGAGTGGGTAGCGTGAATGATTGTTTTAGGTAGGAAATCAATAAGTTTCCATCTTAGTCGGACATTTCGGAACGGCATACCAAGAAATCGTTTTCCAGCATGGCAATCTATCATTCGTTGCAAAGTGGCATCAATCGATTTTGATACCGCTAAGAAAGAAACCATTTTTTCCGTAAGAACTAAAAACGTCTAGAAGATCTTGTCCTTTATCAGTTGATGTAAACGGATTTCTAGGGGCAAGTTCCCTATCCACCAACCATTGGCCGAAATCATCCAGTTCCGCACTCGAAATGTTACAAAGATTAGTACTGAAACCCAACTCAGGTGATGCAGTGAAGGCAGCTTGTAAATCGGATGCATCTAGTCGACACAACATAAGACAAGGGGACTTTGCGGATGCCATAAAATCGCGGACATGTGGGGAAGCGAGGTTGAGTTTCTCAAATCCAACAATAAAAAGCCTAAACTTACGCTCGATTGAATTTGGTCCAGGAAACGACAAATGTGCAGAATGGATACCGTAAACAACGAGGCTCTCAAATTTTTGACGCGTCTTTAGTATATCCAGTAACTCGTTCGTGAGTAACGTTTGATCTACGGACAAACGACTTAGTTCAAATTGCGATTCCATTGCATTGCTAAACGATTGGGGTTCCACGGCAAAGTTATCTATCCATTTGAGTGATTCCAGAGTTGCCGGTAACCTGCTTAGTTGAATTTCACCCGCGTTGGATAAGATCAAAGAAATGTGCGTGAGCGAAGGACTGGATAAGATTTCTTGCCAAGTATTGTCATCAAATCTTACGCGTATGATTGTTAATGACTCGCTCTTTCCGAACTCAACGCAGTTAGTAATCCAAGTCAGATCGCAATCGCTAACCGCGTCATCATGCATCTCGTCGTTTTCGAAATGACCAGAAATAGAAATATCGCTCGGAAACGGCCGGTTCATGAGTGGGCGTTTCGGGGGATGTAGCGGAAGATCGTCACTCGAACGCCACTCAATATGCAATGAGTCCGCATCCTGTAAGAACCATTTAGGATGAGTCAGCAACTCAGATGGTGTGCACAGTATATCGCGAACTTGAAAGACCCCGCCATTTACTAATCGCCAATTTAGACAAGAAGGTATGATGGTACTATCGTGCAAAATCTCCCAGCCAAATAGTGCTGTATCGAATCCATGGTTACCGTAAGACGTTCCAGGATTCTTCTGAGCGAGATAATTTGCCCGAAATTGTGCTCTTCGAATTCCTGAAAAGGGAAATTCGATCACAACTGCAACGCCGGTCAGGATGAATAGAAGGGTTAAAATTCGCCCGCGTCCGCGAAGGATCATAAAGTCGAGTATGAAGAGAAGCCCGACGTAGAAAACCAATCCGAGCCAAAGATGCAATTCCCAAACGGTTGTGTTCTTGGCGGTAGGCATGAACAGCGACGCACTCGCTAGGGAAAAGCCGACCATCAAGCCGTGCTTGCCGAGAAAACGCCAGTGTCGACTGAGCTTCGGAGTTTTTAATGTGTCATCCATACTATCCCCGACTCGTATTTCCTTTGGCATCTTCGCGCCCGATGGTTCTAGATGTCCACGGCATTATATGATTTCAAAACTCGACGATGCAGAAGGCAACAAAAATCCGGTTTCTTTAATGGCAGTGTTTTGGGTAAATTCGAC
>JANMNK010000805.1:0-4305 GCA_031373875.1 Pirellulaceae bacterium
GGCAAACAGCGGCTGCGGCAGGGTTGCGCGCGCAATCGACAATGGGCTGCGGGCGCGCCGTATGACGCAAGCTCAGTTGGTCTGCGAATCGAAGATGGCCGAATTGTGGATGAGCAATAGTTGCATGGGGCACGAGCTACCCTTGGAGAAACTCTTCGTGCATTTTTGATTTCAAGCGATTCAATGTGAACCTGCGATTTGAAATGGAACGTAGTTGAGACGTTGATTTCACGCTTAGTTGGGATGCGATCTTGTCCCATCGCTTTGTTTCGGGCGTAACTACTTTGGTTGCTCCTAACTCGCACCGGTTTGACACGCCGGTGCAGCGAACCTTACTCGACTTCCTCGATCCGGTTTGGGTGACCGGTGCGCGTAAGAAACCAGTAGATTACGATCTACAGCCGTTAATGGTGTCAACCTACGAGCATTATCGGCGGTGGTTGCCCCAGCCGCACGTGACGAACTCGACATATTTTTTGCAATTTGTTACAAAGCCTCGCTTGACATGTCGTACAAACGTACGATATTCTTCTTCGTACATTTGTACAAGGATTAGCGATGGCAAAAAAGACACTTCCCGCACTAAGTCCTGCAGAAACCGAAATTCTAAGGCTTGTATGGCAGTCGGAACCGGTGACGGTTCAGGACATCTGTGACGCATTGCCGAAGGATCGGGCGATAGCCTATGCAACGGTGCAAACGCTTCTGCGACGGCTCGAGAAAAAGGGCTATATCAAGCACGAGGTGCAGGGCAAAGCGCATTTGTTTACTGCGGCGGTCAAACGCGAGCAAGTAATTGAGCGAACGGTCGGCGACTTCATCGAGCGATTGTTCGGCGGTGATCCATTGCCACTGATGTTGCATCTGGCCGATCAAAGCGATCTCGATGCAAACGATATTGATGAGCTCAAGAAGTTGATCGAGCGCCAGGGAAAGAACGGCGAGGGAGCACAATGAAACCAATACTGGACACGGTCGCCGGATTTCTCGTGCAGCAAACCTGGCAGATTCCGATTGTCGTCGGGCTTGTGCTTGTTGCCTGCTGGATGCTGCGAAACGCGAGTGCGCATTGGCGATATCTGCTGTGGCTTGTAGTGATAACGAAGTGCCTGATGCCGCCGATGGTCAGCCTGCTATTGCCAGTGCTGCCTGTCGAAGAACACACAGTTCCTTTGATTTCGCCTATTAATGTTGCAGCATCGAACGGAAGAGCGGAGTTCGATTCTTCCGTTGCCGAGATCGCTCATTCTTCAAAGCCAATCCCGCAACAGGCCCAATCCGCACCGCTTCAATCAGTTGCAGGATCGCCTGCTGCACGAGAATCCAGCCCATTGCCCACCGAGTCATTCAACTTGCGTGAATGGCTTGTGACAGCGTGGCTGATGTTCGTTGGACTGTCGATCATACATATCACTGGTCGAATGTGGTTGACTTCTCGCCGACTTAGACACACCAGTCAGCCAGCCGACGATGAAATCCAGTCCGGCGTCGGAGTGTTAGCCAAAGCTCTGGGTATGACAAAAACGCCAGCCGTTCACATGTGCGATTCGTTCGCACAGCCGTTCGTGTGGGGCTGGCTTCGTGGCGACATTTATTTGCCACTCAGTTTTTCCAACATGGGTACGGTCGATCAGCGACGTGCGATTTTGACTCACGAACTTGCGCATGTTCTGAGGTGGGACGCTGCCGTAAATCATCTTCAGAACTTTGTTCAAGCTCTGTTTTTCTTTCATCCGTTAGTCTGGTGGACGAATCAAAAGATTCGTCAGGAACGTGAAAAATGTTGTGACGAAATTGTACTCTCGACATCCGGCATGCAACCGAGAGTCTACTGCGAAGCAATTGTGGGCATGTTGGCTCAAGAGTATACGTCCCACCATTCCACACCAGCATTGGCAGTCACGGGATCGATCAAGAACGTCAAAGAGAGGATAACTACTATGCTTTCACCAAATCGAAAATTCCGCCGACGCCCATCACGAGCTGCTGTGATTACTTTATTGCTGGTCGCCGCCTGTGTACTTCCTACAGCCGTCGTTGTGACGCCGCAAATGAGCAACGCTGGCGCACAGGATGAGTCCACCACTCCCGACACAATCGCAAGTTCCCTTGATGCGAAACTCGCGAGCAATAGCACGTGGGCGAGAGGCCAAACGATGGATTTCCGCGTGATCAACGCTAATACAAGCGAGCCAATTCCGGATGTGGCGCTGGAACTGCAGAACATGGGGCCAGGGATCGACTTTCAGGACGTGAAGATTCAAAAGACGGATATCGATGGCTGGTCCCGCATCCCACTCCCCGATTTGCCGCCGACGGCGGTCCGAGTTTATCCGGTGAAGGAAGGATTCGTTCCGCTGCGGGTCTACTGGGAAGCTGCTCCGCATCCGACCATGCCAAAATCGATCACCATTCCGATGGAGCCCGGCAAGAAATTTGGTGGTATTGTTCGAAATGAAACGGGAGAGCCCATCTCTGATGTAAAGGTTACCATAGATTTTTGGGGAGACGGTAGAGGCGAGAATCCGCACATCCGAGCCAACATTAAGACCACTACGAAAACGGACAAATCCGGACGCTGGCAAGTGGATGTCATGCCGGCCGAAATCGACAACGAGAAATCGCTGCGGATCTACTTAAACCATCCTGGTTACGTCAGCGATCACTTGCATCGCGGATATTCACCGACTCCTGCAACAGAACGACCGCCACTGGATGAATTGTTCGACCAGTCAGCGGTGATGGTGATGCACGTCGGTGAAACGATCGAAGGGACTGTGGTCGATCGAAACGGCAAACCGATTCCCAACGCGGAGATTTATGACAACCGAGCCTATTGGTTTGATAGCCCCGTCAAACCAAGAGCAACTACGGGTGAGAACGGCAGCTTCCGCATCACAGGGGTTAAGTTCAATTCGCATGACCTTGATTTTCGCGCCCGTCCCGGTCGAGAGGCTCGAGGAATTATACTCGCCGTTCAAGCGGCTAGCTACGCACCTGAGCTGATTTTTGTTAATCCAAAGTCATCGCCTCTCAACGTGCAACTAGATCCTGGCGAATCCGTCCGCGGCCAAGTAGTTGATGAAAACGGACAGCCCCTGGAGGGAGTCATTGTTGATGCATCGCAATGGCGTGGTCAAACTCAACGCGTACACTTGGAAGCGAAGACCGACGCAGAGGGAATATTTCGACTGCATGGTGTCCCGGCGGATGAGATCACATACGGCATATACAAAGAGGGATACATGCACATTGGGGACTTCCCCATGGTCCCATCGTCAGACGAGTACAAAGTGATTCTGAAAGCTCCTGTGCGAATTGTCGGTTTAGTGACCGATGCAGAAACCGGCAAGCCGCTGGAAAAGTTTTCGTTGGTCCCAGGAGGAGACTATGAAGATGGAAGAAACCCTTATTGGCATCGATTTAATTCGAAGACGATTGTCAATCAAGGCCAATACGCGATGACGCTCAATCAGGAACAATACAGTTGGCGAATTCGCGTTGAAGCAGACGGATACATGCCCTCTGAGTCAAGGATCTTCCGACTATACGATCCCGACACGGGCGAAATTAAGTTCGATTTCAAACTCGCCAAAGCCGCACCTTTAACTGGCACCGTCCTTGGGCTCGACAATAATCCTTTGGCAGGCGCAGACGTTTATCTCGAAACGGAAAGGATGAACATTGAGCAACGAAAGGTACTTTATGCAGAGCGCCCACCCGTCAAAACCGACGCCAGCGGCCGATTCCAATTCCCGCCGGAAGTCGAGCCGTTTTGCCTTGTCGTCGTCCATGAACAGGGAATCGCAATGATCACCGAAGCCGAATGCCGTCAGTCTCCTCGAATCGCGATCGAGCCATGGACAACGAAGAGAGAACAGCTTCAGATCATCCGCAAACCCGCAACTGGTCAATCCAGCGATTTTCCGGTGAAGTGGCCGTAATAATCAGGTCGTTGAGTTGTCGAATAAGTAGAAGAGTCCCTCTCGTAGTTACTTATTCCATGACAGGAAATGCCTTCAAGACAAGTGCGTGATTCCGATTGCTACCACTTAGCCTCCCCGCAACGCGCACCGGTTTGACACGCCGGCTGGGGTGACCGGTGCGTTGAAATTTGGTCAAGCGGGAAGCTCAGGCGAGTCGGACGGAAGCGGGAAGTTGGTCATTGCAACCGCTTTGTTTTTGGGTATCGCAAACTTCTGCATTCTGAAACGGCAATTAAGCCTTTTGATTGCCTCCAATCGAAATTATTGATAGATGGTAACCTTCAATGTCTTGCTTACAAGCTGTTTCGGGAAAGTGGAA
>JANMNK010000808.1:0-6608 GCA_031373875.1 Pirellulaceae bacterium
CTCCCGTAACCCCAATTGTTCCATTCACTGTTGTTCCTAAAACGAGTGGTTGGGGCGCTGCATTGACTACTGGCTGCACCTTGAAAGAGTAATTGCCGACGCCAGGATCGCCAACGTAACCCTCAATCAACAGTGAATAATTTCCCGCGATAGGAAGATTCAATGTATCGACATCAGTACTTAATCCTTCTGAAAAAAGGATATTGCCGTAAGGATCAACCAGCCGCCAGTTTGCATTGGGTAAAGTCGTTACCGATTGGGAGTCAAAAAAGAATTGATCTCCTGCGGCTGCCGTGAATCGATACAAATCGGACTCGTTGGCGGGATTCAGTCCGCCATTGATCACGGTACCGGTGGTAAGCGCTGTCGCCGTCGATAGGTCTCGCAACCGGAATTTGTAGGCCCCCTTTGTATCAGCGAGTCTATCTACGGTTAACGAGTAATCCCCTGAAACTAAGACTAGCACGGGGTTCGTAATGCCAAACCAGTTATCCGACTCGGTAAAGCTCCGCTGCGTCACCAACGTTCCTAGTGGGCCAACGAGGCTCCATGTCAGATTGCCATCTTCTGTCAGCGAATCAAAGTACAATTTTGAATCGGTACCAATTGTAAACTTGAAACGATCAACTTCTCCTGCAACGCTAATCGTACCATTCACTACATTGCCCAATGTCACCAATGTTCCGGTCGGCGACTGTGGAGGAACATTGACTAGAAAATTGACTTGGAAGCTGTAATTGAGGACTCCCGTGTTATTGATGTCACCTTCCATCAACAAATAATACGTGCCCGAAGACCTTAAAGATTGAGAATTTACATTCCCAAAAAATGACCTGAAGATCTCATTACCCGATGGACCGATCAAACGCCAGGAAGCATTGAAATTCGCGTCCAGCGCTCGAAAGCTTAATTGGTCTCCCGCCGTAGCTTCAAATTGATAAATATCAGATTCCGTCGCAGGCGAAAGTTTTCCGCTAACCGCAGATCCCAACGAAATAGGGACGGCGTTGATTAACGGGCTAAGACGGAATTTATAGTCACCGACGGCGTCACCTTCAGCATCGATGGTTAATGTATAGTTTCCAGCAATTAGCTTAGGTACAGGAGAATTTGTTTCGAGACCAGAACTCGCGTTGGCAAATACATTTCCTAGGGGCCCGTCAAGTGTTGCTTGAAATCCAAGAGTGAGCCCATCCAAATACAAAAGCGAATCTTCGGTAAGTGTAAATGTATATCGGTCTGCCTCGCCGGGCTTTTGGATCGAACCTAAAACGGGTTCCTTGGAATTAGATATTTCGTCGATAAGTCTCGTTAAATTGCCTCGAGAGTCATAGATAAATTGGGTTGAGTTTCCGCGTGCATCAATCGAGCCAACAATTAAGTTGCTACCATTTCGCGAAGTATTAGGAAGAGTTCCAATACTATCCTTCGAAACTATTTCTTGTCCAGCGCGGTCCAGACGGGTATGAACAATGTTCCCGTTTCCGTCGCCATAAATTGCTTCGGCGGGGCCAAGATCTACAGCATGTAGTGGATTCTGGGGGTCTGCTGACGCGGATGCCGATTGCAACCCCTGAGTTTCGATCGGTGAAACATTTATCACAGAGCCGTCTTTTCTGATTGCTCGTTTAGCGCGTCCAAAACTATCGTAAAAAGCTTCTTCTTTGCGACCAAGTTGGTCAATCTCGGATATCATGTGATGGGCATTATCGTACCCCCAAGTTCGTGCCGAATTGTCAGGGTCAACAATTCGAGTGAGGTTTCCTTGCTGATCGTACTCCAGTTTAGTTATACGGCCGGCAGGATCCGTGATCATTGAAACGCGGTTCGCTGCGTAAGTGAAGATAGTTTTCAACCCGACCGGATCTGCGATTTGAGTAAGTCTGCCATTTGAATCGTAAAGAAATTGCGTTTCATTCCCATTGCGATCGCGAACTGTCGAAACTTGGTTGCGTGCATTAAACAAATAGACCGTTTGATCCTTCATGGTTCGGCGGAAAGTGCCATTTTGTAGCTTCACCAAAACCGAAAAATCGCCAGGCGGGTTGACGTAAGGTCCATTAGCCGTCAGGGGAACTCTATACTTGATTTCGCTCCCGTCGCCATCGATTAGCAGCAAGGTTCCATCGGCGTTTTCGACAATTTCATCTAGACCTGCCAAGCCCCACCCGCTGCCGAATGCGCTGCTAATTGTATTGACGTGAATCAACTTATCGGAATCTGATCGAGTCGAGAAAGAAATTCGTTCGACGCTACCAACTCCTCCCGAACACAAAATCGTGCCATCGGGTTGAATGAAAGACGTGCCTCTGCAAACTGTTTGTGTCCATCGTTGGGTCAAGCCAGTGGTGACGGTGTAATCATATTGTCCCGTGGGAACATTTCTCAAATCGAGTTGGAGCCCGTAGTCAGACGATCCGCGATTGGAAGGGGTTCTGAAAAAATGCTCGCCTCCCCGGAGATCTGGATATTGCGATAGACCTCCGACAGGTGCTAGAGGTTCGTAGCCAGGCAATTGGTACGAAAATGATCCTTGTTTAACAGTGACATTGGTCACTACCTCGGAGTTGGCTGCTGTATCGACGAATCCTCCATGCACAATCGGGCGAGGATCCGCTCGCATCGAATCGTAATGAAGGGACAGGCCGCGAGAAACACCAAGAGATTGATATGAAACTAAAGAGTGGACTTCCGTAACCGCGCCTGTGAATAGGTTTACTTCTGAGGTGAAAGGACCGTTTTTCTCGCATTCCTCGCATCGATCATCCTTCTTGCGATCGTTATCAGGTGATTTGATTAATCCTTCCGGTGGGGGCGGGATTTGGAAGAAATGCCAACTGCTGTTGCGAACGCCACCGCTTATTGTGTCGATTACCGTTCCATCCAAGCTCACCTTGCCTTTGCCGACATTTTCAAAGGAACCGGTTACTGGATTAATCGACCACAAGTCCATCACGGTTCCTGCCGACCAACCTGCGCGGTTAGGCAAAGACAGTGGGGCAGGAGCAGTAAAGACCATTTCCCCAGGTTGAATAGTTACTACCAGATCAGGTCTTAGATTGTCAGGCAACGCTGCGGGTGTCAGTTGCGAGGGGACTTCGGTCAAGCTGAGTTTGCCGGTGAATGGCGTACCTTGCTGATTCATCAAAGTACCGGCAGCAACAAGCACTGACGCGCCAGGCATTGCCTTCGTCGTTACCAAAGTATTTTGACTCGGAACTATTGTTTTCGCGTTTATCGTATCGAGCGCAGGCAAAAAGATGGGGCGGTCGATGATGTTGTTGACTTTGGTTTGTACATCGTGTTGCAAAAGTAGTGGTAGTTTTTCGGCGATAAAAGGATATTTTTTGGTGCCACCGAACAGCTCTCCTCGGATTTTGATTGTGTCGCTGGGGACCGTACCATTGCCAAGATCGAGTGTAAACGAACCGTCAGATTTCGTTAGGGCTTCGACCGTTCCGATGGATACCTTCATTCCGACAATTGGCTGACTGTCTATCTCCAAAACTTTTCCAGAAACTCGTGTCGTCGTTTTGGTATCGGCAACAACATTTAGCGTCACCGTTCGTCTTGATTCGAGAGCACCGTCGCTGGCAATTACATCGAATTTAAAAGTACCCAATTCCGATTTCGTTGGACGAATAACCAATGTGCCACTTTGTTCCAAAGAACCGGTTGTTAATAGGCTTGAGGGGCCAGTTAAACCAGGGGAACTGACAGGAATAATCGAGAATTCAATACGGTCGTTATCCGCATCCGTCGCGGCGAATGGAATACGAAGCACATCACCTGGAGTTGTTGTCAAGGTACCAATCGCGGCCAGGACCGGAGCGCGATTGGTCGAGGCGAGAATCGTGGGCTTGAGCGAGAATGCCTGCTTGGCTGGCACGTTCAGCTCAATCTCAATGGCGGACGATCGGTCGTTTTTACCCAATCCGCCACGACCCACGGCTGGGCCAAAATTAATGTAAGGCTTGCCCGCTCCGTTTGTGCCAGATGGATTAAGCAACGTAACGCTGCTCGGCAAGTTATCGAAGAGTACCGCGACGTTGTTGCCGATTGCTGCACCTTGATTGACTAACGTCAACTCGGCTTTGTATTTGCGAGTGAGTTCGTCAAATCGAACGTTTTCCAATTCGAGTTTGATGTTCGGCTGAGCGGTGAGTGTTGCTAAGTTCAACGATGGCCCAGCCGGTGCGATCGTTTTCTGCGAATCAAATCCGGGGCCAACTGTGCCAGCCAAATCCGTTTCGTTGGTCAATGGCGTTATGATAACTTTGGAGTTCGAGTCGTTGTCGTTATTGATCATTTGGAATCGCAAAACGGCAGTGTCACGACCGGTGATCTGATCCAAGTCAAATTCCGCTACACGACCATCCCAACGAACGCGCCCAGGCAAGAATTCCGCCTTGCTCTCGGTCAGAGAGAGCAGTGAAGTACCTCGAACACCTCGATCTACTAGCGTCGTGCTCATCGTGTCCGCATCCAAAACATACACGGCCAAGACGTCGTGGGAATGCGAGAGCGAATCCGATTTGTCGAACGTCGGCTCCAACTGCACGCGATATTTTCGCGTACCGGCCGATTGCCCGACGGTAATTGTTACATCGTAGATGTTCGTCAGAGAAGAGCTTTCTTGTAGCGTAGTCGGCGGCGATTCGCGACGATTGAGTGCGTTGATCACCAGCAGCGCATCGCGCGGTTGGACGGCTTGATTGCCATCGGAGTCAAAACGAGGTTTCGCCGGGTCGTATACATCTGGCAAATCGTGAATGCCGTTTGCGTTCATCTCATTAATGATGAGCAATGCATCCAACGGTGCGACTCGTCCGTCGCCGTTGATATCGACGCTATTCACAGGATTGCGCCAGTCAACATTCATCAATCGTCGGTCTTCGAGTTGCTCGTGTAGCAATCGCCGACGACGGGATTGCTTTTGGCGAGTTAGTGTCATTTGTCGCCGAACATTGGAAAATCGGATCGATCGGTAGACGCGTTGGAACATGTTGTAAACTCGTATATAAAGAGCGTCGATTGAAACTTATATTGATTATCTTTGGCGATGCTTTTGATCGATGTACCTTGACGCGAAGCAACTGATGCCGAGCATGTTGTTCGCTTCGTACGCGAAAGCTTGCTCCGTTATTAAAGTCGAAACGAATCCAACAATCCATATCTTGCGGGGTAGTTTTGTCGTGGACCTCAAAAACTCGGGGTGGTATGAGTCCAGGGCAATTGCATTTGGAAACACGATTAATTGCGACACTTCTCGCTGATCGCCGGTGTTTTTGAATTGGTATGGACACGAAAAAGCCTGATTGCCTCTATTTGGGTTTTCTTACGACTCGAAACAAAGGAACCAGGCATGGATGCTAAAAAACACCCGCAAAGACTTTACTCGAAAATTGCTCCCCGAAAAAGGCTCCTTGCCCAAAATGCGGCAAGCTTGGCCGACGCGAACGGATCCGAGTTCGGCGAGTTCGATCGATAGCATTTAAGCAAGAACTTTGGAGAGAGATTCACTACGGTGAGTACGTAGCCAAGTGCGGGTGCTGCAAGACGTTTCGCACACATCCAAAGGACATCGAGCCCAAGGCAAAGTACGACAACCAAGTGCGTCAGGCCGTCTTGGATCGAATACTGGTCGACAAGCTTAACTCTGTCACCGTTCAACGAGCGATGGAGCGTGAGTTCTTGCTCGAGTTATCAACAGGCTTCATCTATGATTGCTTGGAATATGCTATCCGAAAGTTTGACGGTGCTGACTTCCGAGCCAAAGTGCTCAGCGCCTTCTCCGGCACACTCTGTATCGATGAGATTCATCTAGGGCATCGAGTGGTTCTACTGGCCAGCGATCCGATTGCCGATAACCCGATCGCTTGCGCTTTGGTCTCGTCGAACGATGCCGCACATATGAAGAGATTCTTGCAAAACCTAAAAAACCATGGGGTTTCGCCTAAAACGGTGACCACCGACCGTTCTCCGTTGTACCCCAAAACGATCGCCGAAATCTGGCCCGAAGCGAAGCATCAGCTTTGCGTGTTTCATGTGATGTCGGAAATCAATGACCACGTGCTGGATGCTGTTCGCGATGTTCGGCGAACCATCAAGCCGAAACGAATCAAGAAGGGAAGAGGTCGACCAAGCAAACGCCATCGTGCTCGCGTGAAGAAGCTCAAGGAACAGCGAGAGCAATCGGATCGACTATTCCGTCGCCGCCATCTGATTGTGACCAAGCAATCGAACATTAAGAAGGAAGATGAACCGACACTCGAAGAACTCCTGAGTCTTTCGCCAACGCTCGGGACGCTTCGTTCTTTCGTTGACGACATGCATGAACTTTTCGAACTTCGCCGCTCCAAGAAACATGCCTGGAAAATTTGGAGACGCATGAGACGCAATCAGGCGTATTTAGCAAACGAGCATCTGCGCAAAGCGCTCGAGGTTCTAAGCAAAGACAACATGAAAAAGCTGCTACATTATCTCGATAGTGCCCCATCGACTCGAAGCAAAGTTCGCACGAACAATCACGTAGAGCGTTGCAATCGAGTGCTTCGCTACCTGGAGAAAGTCCGTTACAAATGGAGGCGACGCCGCACAATCGTCCG